>JAILPG010000251.1 GCA_024699595.1 Lachnospiraceae bacterium
CCTGTGACATGGGTTCTCTGTAACTTCTGTTGCTGGTCATCGCATCATATGCATCCGCAACTGCTATTATTCTTACTTCTTCCGGGATCTCATCACCCGCAAGTCCGTCCGGATATCCCCTGCCGTCATATCTTTCATGATGCCAGCGGGCTCCGTTTGCAAGTTTGGGCATCTCCTTTATATTGTTAAGTATCTTATACCCGTTTTCGGGATGTGTCTTTATCGTTGCAAACTCTTCATCGGTAAGCTTCCCCGGTTTATTGATTATGGCAATAGGAACTCCTATCTTACCAACATCATGCAGAAGTCCCATCATGTAGATATCACGGATCTGCTTATCACTGTAACCATATCTTCTTGCGATCTCTCTTGAATAAAGAGCAACCCGATCCGAGTGGCCGTTTGTATATAGGTCCTTGGTCTCTATTGCATCGGCAAGCGACTGGATTATATGTATGGACATCTGCTCATTTTCAAGTATTCTGTCGTTAACCTCATCCTCCAGATGATTCTGCAGGCGGATCAGATTGATTGCAAGCTTAACACGGGCCGTCAGCACCTCGGGTATAAAGGGTTTCCTTATAAAATCGATCGCTCCCAGTGTGATCCCCTCGATCTCTACTTCCTTGTTTTCCTCGGCAGTAAGGAAGATTACCGGTATCTTTGATACCCGGCCACCCATTTTTCTTATCCTGCTGAATGTCTCAAATCCGTCCATCTCGGGCATCATAACATCAAGCAGTATTAAATCCGGTTTTTCGTTTTTTAAAAAGTCAAGCAGGGCCTGTCCCGATTGCAGGGTTGATGACTTTATACCGTTCTTCTTAAGCAGAAGTGAGGCAATGCTTAAGTTGGCTTTATTATCATCAACTATGACTACCCAGTCCGTGTGTTCCGAATGCTCCTTATGTTCTTCTTTCTTTTCCGTTTTATCCAAATGCTCGATGCTCTCGATCTCACACCTGATATCTGTATGTTTACTGTATTCACATTCGCCCCAGACCTTAAGTATCCTGTCCGTCACATGGCTTACTTCCGTTCCGGCAACCTCAGGAAGGATCAAAAATACCTGGACCGGCGAAGGACATACCATAATATCGGAATTACGCAGATGAGACTGGACCAGATCCTTAAAACTGTCAACAATAACAATACGCATCCCCTCATCTGTACCGTCATCCTTAAAGGCAACAGTAAACAGAACCTTGCAGGCGGACACGAAATACCTTTCAAAATAACGCAGTACGTATTTATATACGTTATTGAAGGTTTCCTTGCCCATCCACATGGCATTCTGGGATGCGCTGTTTTCATCAAAAAGCTTGGATACAGCCTTTATATCAGAATATACAATACTGTCATCCGGCATGATAATCCTCTTGTATCACACACAGAATCCCCTGTTTGAAGAGCCGTCAATGCTTTCATTAAGGCTCCCTTTACCATAGGTAAGTCCTGCGTAAACATCCTGAGTATTTGACATAAGCGGTTCCGAATCATCCTGGGCCGCTATGTCTTCGAATGATTTCTTTAGCTTGGAAAGAAGTCTTTTTGCAACTAAAAGTCCTTCCTTATCCTTCCGTATCGGTGCAAGTGATATCTGTTTGCTTATAAAAACATACAGTCTCATTAAAGGATATGACGGTTCATAATTAAAATCAAGTGCTTCAAGCAGATCCGCCACACATTTTCCCGCATATGAGGCATTGTTCTTGAAGTTTTCCATATCCTGCCTGTCAAAGGCCGAAACCGCGTCGTCGATATAGTTTAGGGCAAGTTCATACACTATAACTATAAGCTGGCTTCTGTTAGCCCTTGTAATCTTTAACGTATATTCCTGTATCTGTTCTTTGGTCATAATTTTCCCTCATTTATTTTACTGCAGCAGCTGCAGGGCCTGCTGGGGCTGTTCGTTAGCCTGTGACAGCATGGATGTGCCGGCCTGTACAAGAACCTGGAGAGTTGTGTAATCCACCATCTCTTCCGCCATATCGGTATCCTTTATCGTAGAATATGATCTTGTAAGATTCTCCGTTGCTACATCAAGGTTCGAAATGGTATTTTCAAACCTGTTCTGGTATGCTCCAAGCTTAGACCTTACGGATGATATAAAAGACAGAGCCGATTTCGTCTGATCAAGGGCATGCTTTGCACCTTCCTCAGTCATTACATCTATTCCGGCAAGTCCTGTACTGTCAAGTGATATCTTGGGAATGACAACATGTATCTCCTGTCCTTCGGCTGATCCTACCTGTATCTTCATACCACCCACACCACTAAGGTCAAGCTTGGCTGTTATCGGATTTGGTGGCATCAGATCCGA
>JAILPG010000255.1 GCA_024699595.1 Lachnospiraceae bacterium
GGGAGAAGCGGAGATGACTTTGATCGATGCTCTTAAACGTGTCGAGCAGGTCATGGAGATCGAGCCGCTTGCGGATAATAAAAGCGGCATGGCACCGGCAGATAACAGCGTCGAGCTTAAAGGCGTTACCTACAGGTATAAAGATGCGACAAGGGATGCGGTCAGAAATGTATCCCTGAAGATCGCACCGGGAGAGCATGTGGCATTGGTCGGTCCTTCGGGATCGGGTAAGACAACGCTGGCAGAGCTTATGGTCAGGTTCTTTGATGTAAGCGAAGGAGAGATTTTGATCGGAGGCGTGAATGTTAAGGACATACCCTCAGCCGAGCTTATGAAACGGGTTTCGTTCGTGTTTCAGGACAGCCGTCTCATAAAGAAATCCATTTTTGAAAATGTGAGAATGGCAAGACCAAATGCATCGGAAGCGGAAGTGCTGGAAGCCCTTAAAAAAGCGCAGTGCATGGATATCATAGAAAAGCTTCCGAACGGGATACATACGGTGATAGGCGAAAAGGGTACCTATCTCTCGGGTGGTGAACAGCAGCGAATAACGATAGCCAGAGCGGTTCTTAAGGATGCGCCGATACTGATACTTGATGAAGCGACAGCTTTTGCGGATCCCGATAATGAGGCAAAGGTGCAGGCTGCCTTTGAAGAACTATCAAAGGACAGAACGCTTATCATGATCGCCCACAGGCTAAGCACGGTCATGAATGCCGATCGTATCTTTGTTATGGATGACGGACAATGTACAGAGAGCGGAACTCATGAAGAATTAATGAATGAGGACGGTCTGTACAGGCGGATGTTTGACGAATACTCAAGATCCATCGAGTGGAAGGTAGGTGTGGCGTAATGATCATAAGCAAACTCCAGCATAAATATGCCCTGTCAAGACAGGGAGCGGTAGATATGGTAAAGGCATGCCTGAGCGTGACGATAACGAATATAGTACTTATGATGCCCGCAGGTATCCTGTATTGTTTGATAAAGGATCTTCTGGAAGGAACATTTACAAGAGACAGAGTTCCATTTTATGCAGTAAGCTCCGTTATAGTGATCGTTCTCATAGCAGTGACCAATTTTATACAGTATAATGCGACATTCCTGACAACCTACATGGAGAGCGGTGTCAGGAGAACGACCATAGCCGAAAGGCTTCGAAAGCTTCCCCTGTCTTATTTTGGAAAAAAGAACATCGCGGATCTTACAACAAATATCATGGGAGACTGCGCACAGATAGAGACAGCTTCGAGTCACTGGATACCGGAGCTCATCGGAGCCGTGATATCAGTAACATTAGTAGGAATAAGCCTTTTCTTTGCCTTTGACTGGCGGATGGTACTTGCAAGCTTCTGGGTCATTCCCGTGGCATTTGTCATCATAATCACATGTTCGGGAGCTGAGAAGAACGCAGTACGTAAGAATTCCGCAGTAAAGCTTACTATGACGGACGGGATACAGGAATGCCTGGAATCCGTAAGAGATCTTCGTGCCAATAATGCGGAAGACATATACATGGATGAACTGGAAGGCAAGATCAGGAATGTGGAGAGGGAAGCACTGCTTACCGAGCTTAAGATGGCGGTATATGTAAATTCGGCAGCCATTATCCTTAAGATCGGTATCGGAACAACAGCCGTAGTGGGAGGCGCCCTGTTTGCAAAAGGCGAGATAAGCATCCTTACCTTCTTTATGTTCCTTATGCTGGTGGCAAGACTCTATGACCCCATGCAGATCACGCTTCAGAATTTTGCGGCCATCATCTCCTGCGGCGTGCAGTGCGAACGACTTGATGAAGTACTGTCCACTCCCATGCAGACAGGTGCCGAGGAAATAAATAACAAAGGATATGACATAGTCTTTGATCATGTCGGGTTTAAGTATGATGACGCTACGGATGTTCTTAAAGATGTAAGCTTCACGGCAAAGCAGGGACAGGTAACGGCACTTATCGGTCCGTCCGGGGGAGGCAAGACGACCATATCAAGACTGGCCGCAAGGTTCTGGGATGTAAATGGAGGAAAGATCACACTGGGCGGAGAAGATATTTCAAATATAGATCCCGAGACTCTGCTTATGAATTATTCGATCGTTTTCCAGGATGTGACGCTCTTTAATAATTCCGTAAAGGAGAATATCCGTATCGGTAAGAGCGGAGCGACCGATGAAGAGGTCTTGGAAGCTGCAAGGCTTGCAAACTGTGAGGAGTTCGTAAATCTGCTTCCCGATAAGTATGACACATATATCGGAGAGAACGGCAGCGAACTATCCGGCGGTGAGAGACAGAGGATATCCATAGCAAGGGCATTGCTTAAGGATGCACCGATCATCCTGCTTGATGAAGCAACGGCATCCCTTGATGCGGAAAATGAAACGGCCATACAGGAAGCATTGTCAAGGCTTATAAAGAACAAGACCGTGATGATCATTGCTCACAGGATGAGAACGATCGCTAACGCGGATCATATCGTAGTTTTAAAGGACGGAGTGGTCGCAGAGCAGGGAAGCCCGGACTTTCTTAACGGATATGACAGTATCTACAGCCGTATGACAAAGCAGCAGTTTAAATCACAGAATTGGAAGATGTAAAAAATATATAAGAGAGGAAATGAAAAAGTGAAAAATGATAACCGCTTGAATGCAAAAGACCTGATCAACGTGGGAATTTATACGGCAATCTGCGCCGTATTGTGCTGCGCCGTCGCTATGACGGGTGTGATCCCGATCATGATGGTGCTCCTGGTTGTGTTTGTTCCGATACTTACCGGAATACCGTACATGATGTTTTTAACTAAGGTCAGGAAATTCGGAATGATATTGATACTGAATGTACTGATGGGAGCTTTTATGTGGGTTACGGGTATGAGTTATTACGCCCTGATAGTGGGGACAATATCCGGCCTTATAGCTGAATTCATATATCGCGCAGGTGATTACAGAAGTAAACGCATGGGAATAATAGCATATGCTGTTTCCGGAATATACTGCTGGGCAAATTACCTGGGTATATTCCTTAATGCGGACGCATATTTTTCCACCAGACAGAATTTCGGACAGGAATACATCGATTCGGTTACAAGTATGTTACCGATGTGGATGTGTCCGGTGCTATTGATCGTGGATATGATCTGCGGACTCATCGGCGGATGGGTCGGAACAAAGGTTTTAAGAAAGCATTTTGAAAAGGCAGGTATCGCCTGATCATGGAATACAGACTTGACAGAAATGTCCACTCCCTGTTAGATCCGCGGACAAAGCTGCTGCTTCTTTTTACAAGCTCGGTGTTTGTTATCGGTAATGCAGGCGAGGCGTGGATGTATGCTTTTTACTGGATACTGGTCTATCTGCCTGTATTGCTGTTATTTGCAGAAAAAGAATGGAAGTCCGGTCTCATAGCGATCGCGATCTATATGGGGAGTTACTGTGCCCAGCTGGCTCTTGAGCACGATCTTACCGCGCTGGAATCTGCTTTTGCTCTGATGCTGTACATAATCACGAAGATACTGCCGACTGTCATACTTGCAAGATATATCGTGAAGACGACCAAGGTATCGGAATTTCTGACTGCAATGAACCGTATGCATGTCACGGACAAGCTTACCATACCGATAAGTGTGATCTTCAGGTTTTTCCCCACCGTGGTTGAAGAATCAAGAGCAATCAATGATGCCATGCGTATGCGCGGGATCGAGATGGGGGCCAATAAAGCAACCGAAGCCGTAGAGTACCGTATGGTCCCGCTGATAGCATCCTGTTCGATCATAGGTGAAGAACTGTCAGCTGCAGCAATGACACGGGGACTGGATGTCGGCAAAAAAAGAAGCTGTATCTGGAAGATCAGCTTTGGCTTCTTGGATCTGATCATTATCACGTTATGCCTGATATGTTTTCTATGGTGGGGGATCGGAAGGTTTTTTGTATGATTTGTTTTGATAATGTCTCTTTTCAATATACTAAAGACCGGGAAAGTCTTAAGGGGATCAACCTTACCGTAAATGAGGGTGATGTTGTGCTTGTCTGCGGGCCGTCCGGCTGCGGAAAATCAACTCTTGTAAGGTGTGTTAACGGGCTGATCCCGCATTTCTATGAAGGAAGTCTGACAGGAAGCGTGACCGTGAACGGGATTGATGTGTCACAGACTACATTAAGAAAAATATCACGTCATGTGGGAACTGTATTTCAAAATCCGAGAAGTCAGTTTTTTAATGTTGACACAACCAGTGAGCTTGCATTTGGCTGTGAGAATTTCGGACTGGATCCGGATGAGATAGAGCAGAGGATAAATCTGGTCGTAAACAGGCATGAGCTTTCCCCTCTGATGGACAGAAGCATTTTCAAACTGTCCGGCGGTGAAAAGCAGAAGATAGCGTGTGCCAGTA
>JAILPG010000275.1 GCA_024699595.1 Lachnospiraceae bacterium
TGGGCGGAAAAGAATAAGGAAATACAGAAGTTTTTATCAAAAGAAGAGACATTCAAAGAAGCAATTCAGAAACTGCTCGAATTTAGGGATGAATTGTTCCAACAGATAACCTGGATATTAGAAGGTTATCCTGAGAAGGCATTTTATCAAATGCCGTTTGCGGGAGCTAAGGGATATCACAGCAAAACCCTTGCTTATTCTATATGGCATATTTTCAGGATAGAAGACATCGTAGCTCATGAGATGATCGCAGAGGATGAGCAGATACTGTTTAGTAAAAAGTATCTTAAGAAGACCGGATCCCCGGTCATTACAACCGGGAATGAACTTGAAGGTGAAGATATAGCTGAATTTTCCCAAAAGCTGAATGTGCAAGAACTCTATCTTTATGCCAAGGCCGTAAAAGAATCAACTGATAAGATCCTTTTACAATTGAAATACAAAGATTTAAAAAGAAAATTTTTTGAAGATACAAAACAAAAACTGATAGAAAGCAAGTGTGTCAGTGAAGATGAAAATGCAGTTTGGCTGATTGATTACTGGTGCGGAAAAGATGTAAAAGGACTCGTCCAGATGCCTTTTTCCCGCCATTGGATCATGCACATAGAAGCTATGCGTCGCATAAAGAATCAGCTTTGCAAAATTGCCAGGAAAGGGGCGGACCCGGTTGCAATCTGCGGTTTGTCCTGTAATCATTGTTTTCTTGGAGCGTGGTGCGGAGGCTGCAGGACGGAGTATAATACCTGCTCATTTGCCATATATTCCGAAGGCAGGATATGCCCCAATGTAAAGTGCTGCAACGAGAAAAATATAGACGGATGCTACGAATGCGGTGAACTTGAGACCTGTGAAAAGGGGTTCTATGTATCGTCAAATGACGGAGCAAATGCCGCAAAAGCGCAGTCTCTGTATATAAAGAAGTATGGAAAGAAGGAATTTCTGAAAGTTCAGACTAGGCTGCATGAGAAATATGAATTTGAAAAAGTGCAGGAAATCATAGGACAGGATTATAAAGAGGCACTTCGGATTTTAGAAGAAAACTGACGAATTCAGTTTTTGTTGCTCATAGTAAACGACGTCGAGACGGTAGTACTTTTGAACAACAAATGTGAAAACTCGCCGCATTAAGTATGAGGATAAGAGCTTGAAGACTGTAGAAATATTGGGAGCGAACCGGTTTGAAACTTATACGAAGACACGTGAGAGCAGCAGGGCCATCATTATTAAGGACGGGAACATCCTGCTTACGCATGAACTCAATTCGGGCTGGTGGCTTCTGCCGGGTGGTGGACTTGAAGCCGGAGAGACTTACGAAGAATGCGTGATCCGGGAGGTAAAGGAGGAAACAGGGTATCTTGTCCGCCCGATCAGACGTTTTCTTATTATGAATGAGTATTACGAGGAATATCGCTATTCAGGGTATTTCTTTGTATGTGAAGTGACGGGAAATGGGCATATAAATCTCACCGATGTGGAAAAACAGCGCGGTGTACAGCCGGAATGGATCCCGCTTTCGGATGCGATTAAGCTGTTTTCCAAACATGAATCATATGCTGATGTTAGCGAAGAAAAAAGAGGTGTCTATCAGAGGGAATATCTGGCACTTAAAGAGTATATGGCGCTCGATTCTGAATGCCATGAACAGCAGATCTATGAACGATTCCCCGGGATAAGCTGTGCGTACAGGGACGCAGCTGGAAGAGAGATATTGACATTTAGCGGAATTGCTGATGCGGAAAATGGTATCCCCGTGGATGGTAATACTGTTTTTCCGGCATGCTCGATATCAAAGTTTGTTACCGCGATAACCGTAATGATACTTCAGGAACAGAAGCTGCTGAATATTGATGAACCGGTCAATCGCTATCTTTCTCAGTGGAAGCTGCTTACAGTGGGCGGAATAGAAAGCGATGCGACGGTAAGATCGATCCTTAGTCATACCGCAGGAATCGCGGATGGGGAAGATTCTTTTTACGGACTTCGGCGCAGTGATCCCGAGATCGGTTTAATGGATATTCTTGAGGGAAGAACTGCATATAATAAACGGCAGGCTATAACGGAAAAACAACCGGGAACAGAGTTTGAATACAGTGATGCGGGTTATTGCGTGCTGCAGTTGATGATACAGGAGATCATGCACTGCAGCTTTGAGAAAGTGGTTGAAAAAAATGTTTTTGAGCCCCTTCGTCAGAAGAAGACTTTCTTTGCTTCGCTGCATAATCTTGAACTATGGGAAAAGAACCGGAATATGGCTGCAGGATATGATAATGAAGGTTCGCTGATCCCGGGTAAATACCCGCAGATTCCGGATCTGGCGGCTTCGGGATTGTGGAGCACGCCGGATGAACTGATGATGATCGCTAAAGAATTCATTGAGGCGGTAAATGGGAGAGGTTCCTTACTGCGTAAGGAATCGGCCCGGGAAATGATAAAGCCTGCTGAGAATTTCTCATGGGTGGGCCTTGGTTTGTTCCTGCGAGACGATGACACCTTGGTATCTCAAGGCTGGGGAGAGAACGGACAATGCATTTTGAAAATGAATGCAGTGACCGGAGAGATTTCTGTTGTAATGACGAACAGAGATCCGGGCGTGGATCAGACAGAGTCCGGGTTAGAACAACTTGCGCTATTAATGTCAGGTTTGAAAAGAAAGATGAGATTCTGAAAGAAAGGAACAGACAGCATGAAACGAAACGGGAATAACAAGGCGTTTCAAAGCCAGCTTCGGGAAGCGTGCGCGGCTGCCGGATCGAATAAGAGGGAAATCACAGGGCTTGGGACGGGGACGATAGGAAAGCCCGTGAAACCGGCAGATAAAGATGCTGCATGGGCGGGGAACTATGTGTGGTATGGGAATTATGAAGGAAGCCCGATGCGTTATCGCGTGCTTGATCCGCATTCGACAAAATATGGCGGGGATACGATGCTCCTTGACTGTGACAGTGTGTTGTATTCGGCAGTATTTTACGATTATGTAACCTCACACGAAGATGCTTTATACTCAAATGAATGGGCATATAGTGATGTAAAATAAGGCTTGAACGAAGCCCCTTACAGCTTTCTGACATGTAGTTTTACCGATCAGGAAAGGATGGCGATCGCAGACAGCACGGTAGGGACGCATAGTATAAAAGCCGGAAGCCCGCTAAACAAATATTTCCCGAAATACACACGGTTGAATAATGACAAAATATTTCTCCTGGATTTCGAGGATGTGTTGAATACGGATTATGGTTATTCATCTGATTGTGGTTTTGGTGTTGATGGGCATCAGCATAATGTGGACAATCGAAAAAAGTCAGGTTCAGAATGGGGATGGTGGCTGCGGTCGTCCAATTCCCACATTGGTGACCATCCCGGTGACTATGCCGAAGACTACGTCGGTGGCTATGCCGGGGTCGTGAACGACCGTGGCACAGTGATCGACGACATCCCCGTTGGCTTTCCCTCCTACGGTGTGAGTCCTGCTTTTAATGTCAATCTGTCATCTGTCATCTTCTCATCTTTAATTACATCCGGCTCCGGAGATTATAAGCTCACATTAAAGGATGAAGAACTGGGCATTCAGGTCACGGAAGGGGAAAACGTTACCCGAAGCGGCAATACCGTCACGGTGCCATATACGATCGGCAAAACATCAAAAGGCGACAACAGCGATAATGCCACACAGGTTTCTGTGCTGCTTCTGGATCACGCATATATTCCCGGAGAAAATGTATCTGATCCTGCAAAATTCGACTATCAAAAGTTAAATGTAAACAGTTTTTCCAAAGAGGGTACGGGAACCTTCAACCTTCCGGCTGCCTACGCGGATAAAGTATGCGGAGTGGATTATTTTGCCTATATCCTGGCAGAGGATGTGAATAATACATACGAAACGGACTACGCGAGTGAACCGGTGGCGATTACGATTGGATAGTAACCGGTCAAGGCTAAAGAGGCTTTATATTACAGAATGATTCTCTGTATAAAAAGATTAGGGAGTGGTAAAAAATGACAGATCTTAACGAAGTTTATAAAAGCGTACTGGAAGCTGACAGGGCCGCAATAGTTATATGTGATCTTGAACACAAAATCATCTATATGAATCCTTCAGCGATAAATCGATACGAGAAGTGGGGCGGTAAGAATCTTATGGGACAAAGTCTTCTCAACTGCCACAATGATAAATCACGAGAAATGATCATAAAGGTGTTGGATTGGTTCAAGGCATCTAAAGATAACAATATTGTATATACGTCATACAACGAGAGGGAAAATAAGGATGTGTATATGGTTGCACTTAGAAACGGGGCCGGGGAATTGATCGCATACTACGAGAAACATGATTACCGTAATCGGGAAACAATGAAGATGTACAACATGGAAAGATAAACTTATGTCAGACAGGAAATACTTATATACGGAAAGGGCGCACTATATGTGTCCGAATATGCACTTTGGCATCATGGCAGAGATCGGGGCAGAGTTTGATGTGAAAAGGATCATCGAGAGCATCGGTGTTCTGAAAGCGGCTCATACGCTTATGAGAAGCCTGATCGCCAAGGAGCAGGGAAGTTCCGCGATCTATTATGAAGAGCATCCGGAACTTGAGATTCCGGTAACGATAAAAAAGGCAGGCGATAACTGGCAGACTGATTATGAGACGGTATCCAAAGCCGGGTGGAACGTCCATAAGGAAGCCCTGCTCAAGGTCTTTGCCTATCCTTCCAAGAACGGAACGAGAGTCCTTTTCATAACGCATCATCTTCTTTGTGACGGGAGAGGACTTCTTCAGTTAGTGCAGGAGTTTGCGGATCAGTATGCAAACGGAGCACGACCGCGCCAAGTTGACGAGAAGCTTATGGAAAGTCTTGATGATCTTCCGGATGGCAGCAACCTCAGGTTTATCAGCAAGGTATTGATCGGGAATGCCAATAAGAATTGGCGGAAAGAAGGGCATAAGGTCAGCTACGACGAGTATCTTACCTTTGAGCGTGAATATGATTCGAAACGGGATATAAAGCGCGAGATAAAGAATGTTGACGGAGAAGAGCTTGATGCTCTCCTTGGTTTATGCAGGGAAAACGGGGTATCGCTCAATGACTGTCTTATTGCCAAAATGATGATCGATGAGGGTGTGAATAAGGTTGTCATAGCTTCCGACATTAGAAATAAGATTAAAAACTATAAAGAAGGCGCTCTTGGAAACTATGCTACTGCATTCGGAGTAGCGGTTAAGAAGAGAAGTTCTGAGATCATGGAACTTGCCAAGGCTGTAGATCATGAAGTTAAGAGCATCATCAGTAAGCCGGACAGGGAGATGCTCGTTCTCTCATGTTATTTCAATATGGATCCGGAACTTCTCGATGCCATAGCTATATCGACTCTTGGAAGTTTTGAGAGCAAGGCCGGCAGATTTGTCGGCAGCAAGATGTTTGGCTATGAAAAGCACGATGGCCATTGTATCACAAACCTTGGCAGGGTAGAGAGCAACGTTATAAGCGAGGCCGTATTCATTCCGCCTGCGTCGCCTGCAAACAGTAAGGCATGGGGCGTTCTGACGATAAATAAGAAGATGAGGATATGTTAGATACATTCAATGTCAAAAAATGGTAAGTATTATGAATAATCCGTGGGAAGAGATCAGTCTGGATGATTATGAGAATCATATGAGCCTTGATTCCGTGAAACAACTCCAAACTATGAATTCGATAATGAAGGAGCAGTTTGAGGCATATCCGGTTTCAACGGTTATGGTTCTTGGGGTCGCCGGCGGAAATGGCTTGGAACATGTAAGTCGAGATAAGTATCGGATTGTTTATGGAGTAGATATTAACGGAGATTATCTTCGG
>JAILPG010000292.1 GCA_024699595.1 Lachnospiraceae bacterium
AAAAATAAAAGTGCGGCAAGCATTTTTTTAAATGAAAATCCGATATCAGTTACCAAAAGCAGATAGCCCGAGATCACATAGAGGGACAGGCCCACCGGAAAAGCGGTAAGCATAAAAAGAGGGCTGTCCGTAAAAAAGTCAATGAGCATATTAACGGCAAGCCCTGCCGCAAACAGAAGGACTATCACCAGAAACTGCCTTATGAAAAATCCGGGTGCAAGCCCCGATATCAGTCTGTCAGTCAAAAGCTGCATTTCTTACACTGTCCTCGTAATACGCCTTAGTCATGATATAGATGTTCTCCTCTTCCTTTTCATGAGAGGAATCCCACAGGATCACAAGCTCATCTGCATCCGCTATGTCTTCTCCCTTTCCGTCCTCTGAAGGATTGACAAATACGGATATCTCTCCGAGATGATCATAATAGTACCACTGATACGTGAAATAATTGCCAAGCTCTTCCCAGAAATCGTTCATCATGAACGAATACCTGAACATATCGTTTGCGCTACCGAAACGCTCAAAATCCTCTTTGAGAAGAGAATCGTTAACCATAGTTTCGTTCATGGTCTCATCCTCGACAACCTCTGCCCCCGCAAATGCCGCATAGTTCTTCAGATTCGTTCCGTGATAATAAGCATACAGATAATCCTTTCCCTCTGCCTTGGCCTCATCTATCGTATAGGGATCGTTTTTTACATAAACGGTCCTGCCCTTAAGGATAAGCGGCAGAAGGCTGTCCGGATACTGGCCTTCACTTAAGAATTCCTTCTGGTAAAAGGTCTGTGAAACAGGTCTGTAAAAAGGTACGATGTTTCCTATGAGCAGGCAGTCATAGACATATGAAAACAGGATCAGAACACCTGCATAAGCCATAAGTATCCGCATTCTGTATTCTTTTTTTAGGATGAGCGCCATCACCGTTACCACAGTGATAAATACGGCAAATATCGTCTTCAAGCTTTTTCTCCGGGTTTATATCTGTTTTCCCTTATCTTTGTTTCTGTTCTTTATCATGGAAGTAACTGAGATCCAAAGGTCCTTTATCACACCCTTGTTTACCAGAGCATGTACCATAAATATCACCAATCCGACAAGTGCCGAAAGAATCTGGTCCTTTGTGACCGTCGCAAAGGCCGCATACCCCGTATAGAGGACCAGTGAGATTACAAGACCCTTAAGATCATAATCCACGGGATAGCACTTTTTGGAATAGTAAGTCCCAATGCAGAAATAAACGATATAGGTAATTCCTGTCGCGATCGCTGCACCTATTCCGAGATACCTCGGAACAAGAAGTGTATTTCCGACCAGGTTGCAGATTATGGCAGCTGCCGATGCATAATTAAAGTATTTAAGCTTTCCCGTAAACTTGACACCCTGCCCTGTCATCTCAAACAGGATGCTGAGTACCGGCATGAGTGAGAGAAACGGTATAACGCTTATGGCCTCTCTGTAATCCTCGCCAAGTATTAGGACAATGATCCCCCTGAAAATGGTAAGCAAGAATGCTACCGTCATGCTCAGAAACTGAACCTTGTCAAAAGTATCCTTAAAGAACCGTCTGCAGGTCTCTTCGGATTCATTTTCGTATTTTTTCATGGCTATGGGGGACCAGAAGGCGACAAAGGTTATCTTTACGGTAAGAAGGATCGTCATTATCTGCATTGCCGACGAATAGACGCCTGTTTCCGAATATCCGTTAAATATCCTTATGGACCATTTATCCATGGAGGAAAGAAGCCATTCCATGAGAAGCATCGGTACAAAAGGTATCCCGTAGGATAGAAGCTCTTTCTGTGTCACCGGATGATCACTGTGCTTTTCCTTATGCTTTACAAAGAAATATCTTACAAAAAGTCCCGCAGTAACTATCACAAGCGGTAAAGTAAGTGCATATAAGACCACCCGGAAATCCTTTCCGATGATCTTTACAAAGATCAGTATGAAGGCTATATACAACGCCTTTGAGAGGATATTGAGATTGGAATAGAGCTTTCCGTTCTGCTCCATCCTGATATTTAAAAACAGGAAACGTTCGAATACCGAAGTGACCGTATAGGCTATCACCAGAAGAGTGATGTCTAAAGAAGTCCTTCCGAAGAGAAAGGAATTAAAGAAATCCGAGAAGATCAGATATATCCCCGAGAGAACAAGGATCAGTATGAACGGATATTTCAGACACTGTAAAATAAGGGTCTTTCTGTCCACACCCTCTTTGTAGAAAAATCTGATGTATGACTGGTCAAGACCCAGAATGGCAAAAATATATATGATCGAAACAGCCGAGGTATACATTGCGGTCCTTCCGAACTCCTCGGTAGGCAATACCCTTGTTAAAAGGGGCAGGGATACAAATCCCAAAAGCAGGACCACAAAGTTTCCGTAAAAATACTCTATAAAGCTGTTTAAAAGACCTTTATCCTTTTTCTCCCCTGTCATCCTTCTTTTCTCCGGACTCCCGTCTTTCTCCGTTAACAGTGTCGATCAAAAACGGCGGCCTGTTCCTTGATGCATCAAGAGTCCTCCAGATATATTCTCCAAGGATCCCAAGCATCAGCATGATAATGCCTGCGGAAAAGAGCACCAGACACATAAGCGATGCCCATCCCGCTATCGGGGTACCTATGGCTACTCTTTCTATTATCACTCCTATGATCCAGATGAACGATATTATGGCAAACAGAAAACCCAGAAATGACATGAATCTGACCGGAAAATAGGAAAAGCTCATCATCGAATCAACAACAAGCTTGAATTTCTTTGCAAAGGTCCATCTCGACTTTCCGATCTCCCTGTCCTTTCTGTGGAAATAGATGAGGTCGGGTCTGAAGCCTACCCAGAGTACCTGAAGCGTAAGGGATGAATTCTTCTCATCAAGCATCATGAGCACGTCTATTACCTGTCTGTCTAAAAGATAGCAGTCAAAACCTCCTACAGGCATGTTTTTGTCTATGAACTTTCTCACTATCAGGTAATAGAGGTTTGCAAAGAACTTCTTTACCGCCGAATCGTCCCTTTCCTTCCTTACCGCTATGACAACCTTATTGCCCTTTTCCCAGCTCTCATACATCCGAAGTATAAGCTCGGAATCCTCCTGAAGGTCTGCCTGCTTGGTAACCGCGCAGTCACCGCTGCAGTGTGAAAGACCGGCAAGGATCGCGGAGTGCTCTCCGAAATTTCTCGAAAGCCTCACACACTTGACGTTCTCGTCAAGGTCCCTTATCCGGTTCATCACTTCCCATGAATCATCCCCGGAACCATCGTCTACAAATACGATCTCATAGTCGGGAAGCTTACCGAGTATCTTATCCCTCATGTCCTCGTATAAGAGCATGAGTGTATCGGCATTATAATATACGGGAACTATTATGGAAATCCTGCTCATCCGTTATCTCTCCCATTTACATATCCAAGGTATTCATCGTAATCCCTTATGTACTCGTTGCCGTCATAATGTTCGCTTGCAAGTACCAAAAGAACGGAATCCGGAGTAAAGTCATACATATCCTTCCAAAGCATAGGCGGAAGATACAGTCCCATTCTCGGCCTGTTAAGCTCCACGATGCTCTGCTGCCTCCCGTTGTCTATCTTAACCTTGCTGGCACCGGCTACATTAATGAGCACGAAATGCGTTCTTTTGTTGGCATGTCTCCCTCTTATCACGGTCGAATCACTGCCGTAGATATAGAATACCCTCTTTACGTCAAAGGGAACATCTATACCGCCGCATTCGGCAACCACGAGATTGCCTCTTTCGTCTCCGTATTCTCCGAATTCAATTATCCTGTACTGATCCTTTATATCCATTTATCACCTCAATGACCTTATCCTGCTCTTCTCTGTACATACCGTTATACATAGGGATCGAGAGCACCTCATCGGCAAATCTTTCCGTTACCGGCAGACTCCCTCTCTTTAATCCAAGATACCCGTAAGCCTCTGAAAGATGGGGCGGGATCGGGTAATGGATGATCGAGCCTATCCCGTTTTCCGTTAGATATCCGATAAATCTCTCTCTGTCCTTAAGCCTGATCACATACTGATGATATATGTGATCGCAGCCTTTTCTTACCTTGGGAAGGATAAGGCAGGGATTATCAAGCTCCCTATCATACCTTTCTGCTATCTCTTTTTTCTCGGCATTAAGTTCTTCAGCATGAGAAAGCCTTACTCTCAGAAGCCCTGCCTGCAGCTCGTCAAGCCTTGAATTCATGCCTACGGTCTTATTATAATATCTCTTCTCGCTCCCGTAGTTTCTGAGCATCTTTATCTCTCTGGAAAGGGACTCATCATCGCATACAACTGCCCCTGCGTCACCGAAGGCACCGATGTTTTTTGAAGGGTAAAAAGAAAAGCATCCGATATCGCCAAAGGTCCCCGTCATTTTTCCTTCAAAGCATGAGCCATGAGACTGGGCGCAGTCCTCCACGAGCTTAAGCGAGTGTTTTTTACAGATCTCAGTTATCCTGCCCATGTCGGATGCCTGGCCGTAGAGATGTACGACAAGAACCGCCTTTGTCCTTTCGGTGATCTTTTCCTCTATCCTGTCCGGATCAATGTTATAGTATTCATCCGGCTCGACAAATACAGGGGTCGCTCCGTTTATTGTAATACCCATCACGCTTGCTATATAGGTATTGCCCTGTACTATGACCTCATCACCTTTTCCTATCTTAAGAGCCCTGAAAGCAAGGATAAGCGCATCGAGCCCGCTTGCAAGCCCGACGCAGTACTTTGCACCGGTGTATTCGGCAAAGCTTTCCTCAAAAGAGGAAACCTCTTTTCCGAGAATATACCATCCCGATCTTAATACCTCTATTGCCTTATCTTCAAATTCCTTCTGGTATTTAAAAAAACCCCTGTCCAGTCTGTTAGCCTGTATCACCTTGAAAGCACCTCATCATACAGCCCGATATGCCGTTTTATATGAATATCCGGAGTAAAGTTTTCCCTGTATCTTTCATAAAAGAACTCCCGGTCTTTATCCAGTTCTCCTCTGTCATTATACAGTTTCTTGATACGCTCTGTAAATTTCGTCAGATCATCCTTTGTATACAGATTATCCTCTTTCCCTATCACTTCTGTCAAACCGCCGACACTTGTGGATACAACAGAGCACTTTCTGCTCATCGCTTCCACGGCTGCTTTTCCAAAGGATTCAAACATGGAAGACATCACAAAAACATCGACCAGATAATAATAATCCGCCATATCTTCCTGTGACAGATCCTGCATGTAGATAAGACAGTCTTCCGATATGGCATCGGTTATTCCCTTTTTTATGCCGTTTACGATCTCAGTATCTTTATTCTCATATACGGAGATCACGAGAGCGACCTTAAAGGATATGCCTGCTTCCTTAAGCTTTTTTACAAGGACCGGCACAAGATCCCAGTCCTTTTCCTCTGATATCCTTCCTGCAAAGCCTATTACAAGATCGGATTCCGTTAGTCCCTTCTCTTTCCTTAACCTGTTTCTCTTATCCTCATCATAAGCGGAGAAGGCATTTCCTATCGTATTGTGTATCACTCTTATCTTTACCGGAAGCTCTTCTTTTTCCCATAACGATCTGTTAAAGGAAGTCGTGCATATCATTGCTGCGGCATGCTTTAAGATCCTTCTCATTAAGAATTTGGTGTGACTTCTGTAGCCGTAACAGAGTCCTCTGTCGGTATAGACAAAAGGAATATCCCTAAGCTTCTTCCTGCCTCTTATAAGACCGTAGGTCAAAAGTGATTCCGACATCGATACATGGACTATATCCGGCTTTTCCTCACATATCAGCCGGTAAAACGCTCTCATCCTTAATGCGAAATTTATGATCCTCTTTGGAAGCTTATCCTCCCTGTTTTCAAAGGAAGGATACGTAAGCACCTTAAAGGGATATCTGCTCTCAGAAGGCTTAAGAAGCTTCGGGCAGATAACTACGGGCTCATATTCGCTCCCCATGAGGCCTTCACAGAGGGTCTTTGTGGACACCTGTCCTCCGCCCGGAAGATCTATCGGATATTCCATAAGAAATACTGTTTTTCTGCTCATCTCATCTGTCCCTGTACCAGTTATTCCTAAGCTCTCCCGCCTTACTGCAGGGGCCCTCTTTTATTGAGCTCTCACGCCCGTTTAACAGATCTTCGCAGAGGGTAAGCACATTTCTTGCCGCAACGGACGGGTTCCAGGTCTTTTCCATCTGTCTGTACGCATTTTCCGAAAGCTCCCATATCTTCTCCGGATCACGAAGCAGCTTTTCAGTCTGTCTCTCAAGGCTTTTTTCACTGCCGCTTTCGAAAATAAGACCCGTTTTTTCATGGGTGACCAAATACGGTGCCGCACCGGGTGCATGTGAGACCACGGTCGCGCATCCGGCATTTAACGCCTCGTATATTACTGATCCCCAGCCTTCCCAGAAGTTGCTGGTCATCAGATATATCTTATTATCCGCCATGACCTCAAGGGTCTCATCGGGCGAGAGGAAATCACGAAAAACGGTGATATCCGACAGCCCGAGCTTTTGTGCAAGTCTCTGTACGTTTTCCCTTTCCGGGCCCTCTCCCACCATGGTAAGCCTGAAATCAAAGCCTTTTTTCCTGAGGGCTGAAAGAGCCTTTATCACAAGATCGGGACGCTTAAGCTTTAACATCCTGCCAGCCCAGAGGATGGTTATGATGTTTTCATCTCCGTATGTGTTAAGGGCATAAGCCTGTTTTCTTTCCTTAAGCTTTTCCGGATCGTGATCGATGTGCTTTGGGAAATAACCGAACCTGTAACACTTGCCCGGGTAGCTTCCAAACATCTTTTTATAATCCATTGCGGTATAGGCACTTGCCGCAAGGATATAGATCTTTTTGTTTCTGTTTCGCACGTGCAGGTGCAGGTATTTCTTTGTAAGTCTCGGGATAAAGAACTTGATAAAGCCCTCCTTAAGAGGTCTTTCCGAATATCTGAAGATGATACTGTCCCGTTTAAGTCTCTCTTCTATGAATCTCTCGGGAGCCGTTCCCATGACGACAAGGTCGCTTGTCAGCGAAAGTTCCATAGCCTTTTTATCATTTGCGGGATCCTCATAGGTCTTTAGAACGTATGAGGGTATCTCTTCTTTTCCCCAGCCCATCTGAGCCCTGAAGCCTTCCACGGGCTCTGTTTCCACAAAGGTAAAACCGTCACCGAGGATCTTATACCACTCATCGCAGAGAGCCTTCTGATGATGATTGAAATAATTAGAATAAAAAGTCAGTGTCTTTATTGCCATGATTAACCTATGATGAGCTTTAGCAGTTCAACTGTGAAGCATTCGAAAAAATAAAGCGGAGAGTAGCCGTTATCCCTGTATATCCCGTATTTGATCATGCATCTTTCAAATGCTTTCCTTACATCCCTTTCATGACTCTTTCCGTTCATTGTAAAATTTGCGATCACGGTATTGTCGACCACGGTCTTTGCTCCGGCTTTTTGAAGCTTAAGGATCAGATCGTAATCATCATGCAGAGTCACGTTTCTATAACGGTATTTCCGATACATATCAGAGGTTATAAAAGTAGTGGGATGATTCCAGTCTCTGGAGGTTTTGTATCTTCTGTTTTTTGAATGTTTTACAAAGGTCTTTCCGTTTGGAAGATGCATCCTGAGATCCGCATAGAAGAGATCGAATCCGTATTTTTCATAGTTGTCACGGACAACTAAAAGCGCGTTATCCTCATACCAGTCATCTGAATTGATGATCCCTATGATGTCACCGTCCGCAAGATCTATCCCCTTGTTCATCGCATCATAAATGCCGTTATCCTTTTCGGAGATGATCTTAAGGATTATCCCTTTTTCCGAAAACTCTTTCTCATGAGACTTAACGATCTCAAGGGTCTTATCACTCGAAAGGCCGTCGACAACGATGTATTCGTAAGGACTTACTCTTTGGGAAAGCACGGATCGTACGGTTCTTTCCATAGTCTTTTCACTGTTGAAGGTAACCGTGATCACGCTTATCTTTACATCACTCATCGTCATCAGTCCTCTTTGAAAAAGCCTCCGTTGAGTCATCAGCCTTGAACAGGACCATGATGGTCTGGAACAGTATCTGGATATCCTTGAATATGCTGTAGTTTTCTATATACATGATGTCAAGCATCAGCTTATCCTTGGATGATGTATTGTATTTTCCGTAGATCTGAGCATATCCCGTAAGGCCTGCCTTCATCCTGAGCCTGTAACGAAACTCCGGAAGCTCTTTTGTATAATCCTCAACATTCTCAAGCATCTCAGGGCGGGGGCCTACGAGCGACATATCGCCCTTTATAATGTTAAACAGCTGCGGAAGCTCATCTATCCTGTATTTTCGAAGGATCTTACCGGGTTTCGTTATCCGGTCATCATCCTTGCTTGCGGATCTGTTCTCAACATTTTCCTTCATAGTCCGGAATTTGTATATCTCAAATACCCGTCCGTTTGCCGTGGCTCTCTTCTGTTTGAACAGTATGCTCCCCCCGTCATGTTTCTTTATGCAGATCGCAGAAATAAGGAGCAGCGGGCTTAATATAACGATAAGGGTAAGGGAGATGATGATATCCATAAGCTTTTTGATTATCCTCTCCTCAAAGCTTATAAGATGAAAATCCCAGACAAAAAAAGATATGTCGTCTACCACGGCGGGTCTTGAATTCTGCTCAAGTATATCCGCGATGTGGGGATTGAAACAGAAATTTTTGAGATTCTGGTAACAGAAATCGGATATCTGTGTCCTTATCTCAACGGGAACCTCGTAAAGCACTATAGTATCTGCCTTTAACATCTCGCTCTCAAGGTCCTTATCCTCATAGCTTATTATCCCGTTTACAATATACTTGTTGTCAAAGGTTATGAGAGCTTCTTTTATCCTCTCGCCTTCCTTTGCATCTTTGGTGATCACAAGACATTTTTCCCTGTCAAAGATCCAGAGGCAGAATGCATTTCCAAGCTTTGTAAAAATGATTATCACAAGGATCTGAAGCACAAAGACTAAAAACAGTATCCCGAGGTTTTCTATCGTGAAGCGCCTGTTGTTTGCATCATTTGTCTTCATGATAGTAAGCTCTAAATACGTCACGAGATCCGACAGTATATGCGTTACGGTGAGTGAGAAGATCGTCTGCTTTTCCTTTCTCTTTCTGACATCATATTTTCCGTAGATGACAGACAAAAGAAGCATGAAAATAAAATATGTGGACAGCGTTACTGCAGCTGTCCTTGAAAGATCCGTTATCTCGGGATTATCTATTGAAAACAGGAAAAAGAAAAGAGCCGCGCATAAAAGGTACATGATAAGCGCGATCAGGATCAGTATGCTGTTTTTAAACTTTGAGCAGAAATCCTTCATCGTATTTAAATGCCCTCATACACTTCCTGTATATACTCCATGAAGCGGTTTTCTTTGTCATACTGCATGGCCCTTAACACACATTTTTCCTTTGTATAGGCCTCTCCGGCAGAAAGCTCTATCCTGTCAAGAGCAGCAACGACACCCTGAATGCTGTTCTTTTCAACGGCAATGCCGCAGCTGTCATCTATGCTCTCGGGACTGCCTCCGGCCTTAAAGGTAATGACAGGTGTCCCGCAGGCCAGAGCCTCAAGGTTGGTTGTCGGGAATGTATCTTCAAGTGTCAGGTTAACATACACGTCAGCCATTGAATAAAGAGCGGCAAGCTCATCGATCGATTCGGTCTTTGCAAGCGGGATTATGGACTCGGGAAGGTCGTTTGCCTGCTCGTCATTTATACCAAGGAGGACGATCGCATATTTTTCGCTTATCGTCTTATTTAAGGATATAAACTGCATCAGACCCTTTCTGTCTCTCCAGGGATTTGCAACTCCTAAGATTATCTTCTTTCCTCTTACGGAAAGAGCGTTTTTTAACTTGAATATCACGTTGTTCTGATCAAATTCCTCATCGATCGGACGGAATTTGGTAAGGTCTATCCCCGTAGGCACCACGACCACATGATAATCTCTTAAAAAAGACTGCTTCACTCTCTGCTTAAGCCACTCCGAAGGAGTGACGATGGTCATGTTCTCAAGTCCGGTAAACAGCTCTCTCTTCTGTTCAAAATTCTTTTCCGAGCTGTCAAAGCCAAAGGATTTCGGATATTCGGACAGCTGTTCGCATTTGCTGCAGCCGTGTGCCGTAGACCACTTCATGCAGCCGACATACTCAAAATGAGAGCAGTGTCCCGTAAAGCTCCAACAGTCATGTAAAGTCCATATGACCCTCTTTTTCGAAGCCTTTAAATACTCAAACAGGATCTTTACATTGAGATAATAGCCGTGGATATTGTGAAGATGTATTATGTCCGGATCGAACTGTTCGATCACGGCTATCAGCTCTTTCGTAGCCTTTTTTGATGCAAATCCGTGCCTGTCGCGAAGCCTTGTTACGGCCCCGTGTATATACATGTCAAGATCGGTCCCTATTCTGTAGGATCTAATGTGCTCTGGGCACTCTCCCCTGCCATAGGCAACAAGGCAGTCATACCCGTGCTGCATAAGCGTATCGTAGAGGCCTTCCACAAGCCTTCCCACGCTGTTTCCCGGACCGACTACGGTGTTTATCAGAAGAACCCTTCTGTTTTCCAGGGAATTCATGGATTTCATCACATCGGATTCTTCCCTTGAATAGCCGGGGATCTCAACTGCATCCTCGGTTCCGAGGCCAATGTATTCATTTTCAATGTTCCCGTCTAAAGAGACGGCATCTATGTCCTTCAATTATCCTTAATCCTCATCATCGAGATCGTTTAAGATCAAATGTATAACTCTCTCCTGACCCTTGGAGAAGTCCTTTGAAAGCTGGAGTTTTCTCATCTCTTCCCTTACTCTCGGGGTCTGTATCAGCCATCTGATGGTCTGGATAATGGTAAGCGCATCCGTATTCTTTCCGAGTCCGAGATTTATGAATCCGTTCTGGATCCCCGCAAACACATGCTCGGCTTCCCTTTCGTTCTGGGCAAGGACCACGGAAGGCACTCCCATGCTCGCAAGCTCATAGACCGTCCTTCCCTGGGAGGTTATGGCAAGATCCATTCTGCTCATGTAGCTTGACACTCTCTTTACATCTCTGTGGATATAGATGTTGTTATCCGGATCATCACAGATAAGATCCTTGTCAGGGTAGGCAAAGCCGATCAGAAAATGGAACTCTATATTCGGATGCTTTTCATGCAAGAGCTTGCAGATATCATACATTCTCGCGGTAAGATTCGAAGGATCCGCACCGCCGAATATCACAAGTATGTTCTTTACCTCTTCGGAAAAATCCTTCGGCTCCTCCTCCAAAAATTCATCTCTTATGCAGAAATACTTCGAACCGTAGTATTCGTTATGCAGCTTGTCTCCCTTTTCATACAGGGCATTTATTACCGCATCGGCATACTTGGCGCCTTTTCCGACATCCTCAAAATTGATTATCCTCTTTGCATATTTGTTGACCATTATCATGTATTCAAGCGATGTATCAAGGATATCATTTACAAGTATGTCCGGACGGATCTTTTCAAGTACTCTCTCAAGCTCCTTATCGTCCTCTACGACAATGATCGGGAAGTTTGAGGCTTCTATCCTCTCGATGCCGATATCGCTTTCCTTATCAAGGATAAAAGTGATGTCATGCCCCGTAAGCTTATAGGCAAGGGTCAGGCATCTGTAGATATGTCCCATGCCGACCTGCATGCGCCCGACAGTTCTGAATACTATCTTTTTCCTTCGAAGGATATGTTCGCAGAGCACCCAGTCCGAATAGGTATCGATGTCAACGGCCTCGTCCTCGGGGATCTCAAAGATGCTCACGCTCTCGCCGATCCTTCCCTCCTTTGTTACGCAGGATCTTTTCGTGATCATAAATCCGCCGGTCTCCAGATAATTCGGAGGAAGCTCCTGCGAATTGAGTCTCTTTTCGTAGTTCTTTGTGATAACGCCGTCCTTTACTCCCCAGGAGAGGTGCGGCTTGTTCATGGCCGATATCACCGTGTCATAATCCGAATCCTCAAAGAAACGGATCGCATTGTATACGGTCTCCTTCTTCAGAGTGGGAGAGGTTGCCTGCATGGTTATGACCGTATCATAGGTAACGTTCTTCTTTTCCTCCATGTATAACAGGGCATGATATATAACGGGATCGAGCGTCACTTTGTCCGTTGCAAGTTCCGCCGGTCTTTCAATAACCTCTACGCCTCTTTTTCTTACTATGCTTCCAAGCTCTTCATCATCGGTGGATACGGCAACATCCACATCCATCTTCTCCTTAAGGGCCTTTGCATTTTCTATAGAATAGACTATAAGCGGCTTACCGCACATGATACGGACATTTTTCCTTGGTATCCTCTTTGAGCCGCCTCTTGCCGGAATGACTATAAGGGTCTTCATCTAATTTTTCCTTTTCAAATACCTTGTTCTGATAAAATCAGTAAGCTTTATTATATCATTTTTGTTGACAAAAGCAAAAATCCCGAGCACCGAAACGGCGCAGACATATCGAAGGATCCGTATCTTTAGGTCATCTGCGTACAGAAGTAAAAACGACAGTCCGATAAGGAGTGTAAAGGCAAGCGACATGAATATGAACGCATTGTCATAGAGCCTTCCCTTTACTATGCGCTTGACTGCAAGGTAATGCAGTAACATAAGTATCATATAGCTTATAAGGGTCGTATAGGCCGCAGATACATAGCCAAACCGGGGGATCGCCAGATAATTAAGGATATAGTTAAGTAAAGCGGCTATACAGGAATTGACCGCAATGACCGGAGTCTTTTTGTAAAAAAGCTCTGCATTTACGTAATTGGTATACAGATACTGTGAGAAGGTGCCCAGAGCTACCGGAGGTACAACATACCTTGCTATCCAGTAGTCAGGCGAGTTCGGTGAAAGGATCATAAGCGCCTCGGGTGCGACGGCGACAAAACCCGTTGTCAGAAATGCCCCGAGAAGGATTATCTTTTTATTGACAGAGCG
Source organism: Lachnospiraceae bacterium (assembly GCA_024699595.1). The sequence goes on from JAILPG010000292.1 coordinate 12,973, forward strand.
TATCTGGTCCCTGTTTTCCAAATGGAGCTGTTCATTGAACCACGGAAGCCAGGCCTGTCCGATCGCATTCGTAAAGATCGCAAGCAAAGTCGCAAAGGAGTATCCGAAGGTATACAACCCTACATCGGATTCGGAGCATATCTTCTTTATCATCAGCCTGTCTACCTGTGCGAGCACAATTAGCGCAAACGCATGCGGTATCATCGGAAGCGATATCTTAAGAGCGTAGGTCCAGTATTCTTTTACATAAAACCGTCTGCCTTCCTTCAGATGCTTTATGTAAAAGAATATCCCGAGAAGGAAGGTAGGAAGCAGCGTTCCCAGGATCTTTCCCACATATCTTCTGTCATTGAAATAATAAATGAGAGCGATCGAAAATACTACGGTACCTATGCAGGTTAATATCGAGATCAGGATGTTCTGTCTGTATTTGTACTCATATCTGGTCTTCTGCAGAGCATACTCTACGGAGGGTGATACGCACAGATAGACAAACAGGACTATTATGAGCGGGACTTCATATTCCATTGCGGCAGAAAGGGCGTTTCTGAAGATAACCGCAAAGATCAGGACAACAAAAGCAAAAGAGCTTGAAAGGCTCTGTATGGATGAAATATACTCATCAAACCTGTCCTTAAAGTCGATCTTAGCCCGCCCTATGCTGTAAACAACACAGAGACAGGTAACTACATTGATAAGCTCTATCCAGGAATTAAAAGTGTTTGCAAGTCCGTAATCCCCGGTTGATAAGAGGCTTGTATATATGGGGGTGGTTATGATAGCAACCGCCCTTATCGAAATGCTTGCTATAGTGTACCATATACCGGACCTTAGTGCCGTAGTGCCCGGTGAATTGTCTGCTTTTTTCTCCCCTTTAAACATCAGTATCTTCCTTAAATATCCTCAAACATATCCGCGGTAAGCACGGTATCCTCGGGAATATCCGTAAGAGCTTTCTTTCCCAAAAGCTCAGGCATCCTGTCGGGACTGATCCCCGTTCCCGGCCTCTTGTAGGTCAGCATGCTCTCGGTGATCTCCTCGCCTTTAGCTATATCCACTGCAGAGACTATGGATCTTCTTGCATTTAAGCGGGCGGTCTGCTCGGTGCTTAAGCAGCAGATCTCACTGCTTCCCCTGATAAGATCCATAAATTCTATACCCGCGATTATCCTCTTTGCATCCTCAGGATCCATAGCATGATAATGATCATTTCCCTTAAGTGTCTTATCCAGGGTAAAATGCTTTTCTATGACCTTTGCCCCCAGATTGTAGGCAGTCTTTATGACATCACAGCTTTCCGTGGGCTTGGTATGATCGGAATATCCGACATAGAGATCCGGAAACTGGTTCTTAAGGGATGCGATCTTTAAAAGATTTGCATCAGAAAGCGGAGTAGGATATTCAAGCACGCAGTGCATGAGTACTATCGGCTCATCATTGAACCTTCTGACCGTATCGATCGCAGCCTCTATCTCCGAAAGCTCCGATGCACCGACTGACATTAAGATCGGCTTGTTCTTCCTGGCCTGATACTCTATAAACGGCAGATTCGAAATATCCGAAGAAGATATCTTATATACCTGCATGAGCTCATCCAGATAATCCGCAGATTCAAAATCAAAGGCAGTCGAGAAGAACTCGATCCCGAGAGAATCCGAGTATTCCTTAAGTTCCCTGTATTCCTCTCTTCCGAAGCTGTCAAACTTCTTAAAAAGTTCATACTGGCTCGTGGTCGGTTCCTCGCTCGTATCCCAGTATGAAGGAGAGGCCTTTGCGGCAAGTGTTTCCGCCTTATAGGTCTGGAATTTCACCGCATGTATCCCTGCGTTCTTTGCCTCATATATCATTTTCTTTGCGGCTTCAAGCGGGGATATGTTTTCCTTTTTTGCTATATCATAATAGTTTACCCCGATCTCAGCTATCAGTACGAATTTATCCTCTGCTGCCCTTTTGATTATCGTGCTTTCCATCTTTCTTTAACTACCTTTCTTTACCGTGTTTACTGCACCATGTATTATAACCGAAGAGATAAAAATTCTTAAGCTCTTCTATGTTCTTATCAAACTTTTCCTCTTTTTCTTCTTTTCCGGCAAGGATCTTCTCGGCCTTTGCCATCAGATAGAAGAGGTCTATCTCAAATCCTATGTCCTTTATCGTCTGAAGATATGCGGCACAGGAGTGTATGTTGTCTACCTCTCCGAATTCTTTTATAAGTCCCGGAAGCTCTTCAAAGCTTCTTACCTTGGTGATCCCCTCCACAAGCTCAAACGGGACATCCCCGAACAAAAGGGCTCTCCTTCCCATTAACGCTTCCTCAAAGGCCGTGGTCCCGACTATGGTCACCACTCCCTTTGCATTTACGATCCAGGGTTTCGGATCATGATAATAGTTGACCTGTACGAGCCTTACATTATGCAGCTCTTTGACTTTTTTGTAAAAATCGATCCCTCTCTCGCCGAGCATGGCCTGGTGTTCCTTGACATACAGCCTCCAGCCTGCGGGCAGGGATTTGGACACCTGTTCTATAAGATTCAGCTCATCCACGTAATAGGATGCCTTAACAAACACCGTGGATTCGGGTATGAGATGAAGCGGCATGTAGACATAGGGTTCTCCCTCGACCGGGTCTTCAAACAGTCTGTTTTTGCCCATGTATTTTCTGCGTCTTAACATTACCTGCAGATAGTGGAAGAAATATGGAACACTCGGAGCATAGATTATCTTATTCGTCCTTTTTAATTTAAGATTTCCCTTCGTGATGTCCATGTTCCAGAAATAATTCCATTTCCCGTGCATCACCCTGAGTATCCATATGAGTGAATCCCTCTCGTAGCTGCTTGTGACAGTGCCCGCGAATTCCTTGTTCATTATCGAGCTCTTCTGCCTGTAATCCAGGATGTAATCATACATCTCCTTAAGCTCGTCTTTTGATCTTTTCAGATTCTCATTATA
>JAILPG010000055.1 GCA_024699595.1 Lachnospiraceae bacterium
CTCGGTAAGACAACAGGAAAACTAAGCTGCTGCTTTGCTTTCGTAAAGCTCTTTCATCACATCGGAGAGGACATCGAGATCATACAGATCCGAATAGTCCTTCTCGCCCTCTTCGGAGTAATATACGAGATCCGCATCCACAGGTATGCCGTCTTCCACATCTTCTCCTGCTTCATTGACCATGATCGCAAATCCCGCAGATATCTGGCATACCTCGCCTTCAGGAAGGATAAGCGGTATGACCATGCAGGTACCGCCGCCTGAAGTCTCACCTATTATCGGTATGCCGGCATCCTTACATATCGCCGGAGCCGCATTTCCGCAGGAAAAAGAATTCCCGGTCGTCATGATCGCAAGGTTAAGATCCAGAGACTCAAATACAGCAGACGTATCAAAGCTTCCGTCCAAAAGAGTGTCTGCGATATAGCGGATCGTATATGGCTGTTTTGTGACTCTGTCGTAACAGTGAAGTTCCGATTTTCCGGTAAGAAGCGCAATAAAAAACGCCATGATGTTGTTTGCTCCGCCCCCGTTATTGGTAAGATCTATGATCACGTTTTTAATGTCCGGATCTTCATTTGCCTTATTAAGATCTGATAACAGGGCGGCAACGATATCCCCCGTCTTTTCGACGTCCGGAATATCGCCCTTACCCTCATAATAGGCTTTCCACCCTTCCTCATCAAAGGATATAAAGTCATCCATCGTAATGACAGCCGTATCTCCCTTTTCATGATAGGTATCCGTATCCCCGAATATCTGCTCCCTTACATCTGCCAGTTCGTAGTTATAATAGCCGGCATCCTGTATGCTCTCGTAATACTCTTTCTGCGACAGTTCATCGGAGATCTCGCCGGCTATATCCATGCACTCCCCCGAAACCTCCGCATCAATCATCGCATAAATCATATCATTATCAAACAGATATGTATGTTTGTCGAAAAAATAGTACTGAAGGATCATAAGCCCTGCTATATACTCATCCTGATCCTCGGATAAAAGAAGCTCTTTTACCTTTGCAGTGATCTCATCGGTCTCTTCAAGTGCCCTGTCAAGGCCTTTCTCTGCAAGCACTCCGTCCATAAAAGCCCTTCCCGGGCAGGCATAGAGCCTGTCCATGACAAAACAGAGCTCATTATAGGCATAGTCGATCATGTCCTTCTTTCTTGGTATCTTCTCAATTATTTTCTTGTAATAATCCGGATCCATGCTCTGTACCTTTTCAAAGTAACCGCGTCTTAAGCAGACGTTTTCTCCGTCATACTGAAGCGCATTAAAAGCCGCATCGATCATCAGATCCGTCGCCGTGGCAAGCGGCATGTACACATCGTCCTCATCGGTATAAAGCGGAATATTATACGCAGAAAGATCGATCACGGTCGGCTCCGTAACAGGTTCGTATTCCACCGACTCTATCCTTACAAAGGGGGTGACAACATCATTAAATCCTGTCATTTTTCCCGCGATCATATCTCTTTCGTTATTACGAAACTGTGCAAACGATTCCGAAGTAAGTGTTCCCGCCACCGGATCAGCCGCAACCGATGATCCGTCCTCCGAAGTCAGGATCACGCATCCGTCTGACTCGCTTACGGTGATCTCCTCATGATCAACGATCTGTTTATATTGTTTCAGTCCAATAAACGGTACACTTGGCATCTCCTCATAGAACCTGAGCAGTATCTCACCGCTCTCCTCCTCTGTTGCGGCAAAGAGCTTTACTTCTTTTTCCGTATAGCCCGTACTCTGCGGCTCTGCCTCTTTTACCGCATTACCCGCATCCTGCGGCTGTGCCGGATAATACACTACGCAGCCAGTCAAAAAAAGCGGGATGAATACCGCCATGAGTGCAGTAATAAGATGCTGTCTTATTGAGATTCCTTCAGTTTTCACAATGTACCTCCTTGATATGCTGATGCCGGGATCAAAGCCCGGTTCGGATCAATATGGAAAGCCGGCCGTCTGCCCGACATAAGCTTAGCCGGAAAACTCGATCTTCTCTCCGCATCCGCCTATATCTGTGGGGCAGATCACATATTTTTGCATAACGTCTGCATTGAAGATAAAATGGCAGAACGGACACTCTATACTCATCAATTGTCCATGATTGGCTTTATTATTTGTAGCTTGAAGGTTATCCATTCCTCCCGATACATTTTCCAGAGCATCATCTTTTATCCGGTTGTTCATGTTTGTATTGTCCTTTCTTTATATTCGTACAGGGATGATCGCTTAACAGCCTTTGCGCCTGTCTTATATAATGATGACCACGCATGGCTGTGAAGCAAGCATAAAGCCGCTTGTACTTTTTGACCCTGTCATCATTATATACGAAACTGAACGTAAAAGGGCAAAAAAATGCTATTTTCTGTTATACTGTAATAAATGACATAAATGTAAACCGGATGCCGGATATGGGCAATAATAACAACACAGAGACAGTGCAAAGGAGAATAAGCTCATGAAGATAAGAAAGACCGTAACCGGAGACACAATGACACTCGCTCTTGAAGGCTGGCTTGACACACTGGCTGCGCCGGATCTTGAGGCAGCGCGCTCTGAGATCGGCAGTGAAATAAAGGCTCTTGTGCTTGACATGAGAGGCCTTGAATACATGTCATCCGCCGGCATAAGACAGATAGTATCGGCTTATCAGCAGATGGGCGGAAAGCTCACGCTTAAGAATGTTTCCTCCGAGATCATGGAGGTGCTTCGCATAACCGGCCTTGACAAGAGGCTGTCTATCGAGTGAGGAAATTAAGAGGAAGTTCATGACGGATATTAAGAAAAAACCGAGACTGTCCATACTGTTAAAGATCGCTCTGCTGTTTATATGTGCGCTTGTGATCTCCGCAGCGTTTACGATAACCTTCAGCTACTTATTCATGATAGAGGATGCTGCAAGGCAGGAAAGCGAGATCGCCCGAGTGGTTGCAACATCTGTCAGAGCAGATCTCAATACTGAAGAGGATATCACAAGGCTCGAACAGGATGCGGAATTCCGGAATGAGACCCATGATATGTTTAAAAACATCTGCCTGGAATCCGGAGCCAGATATCTGTATCTGTATAAACTGACAGAAGATAATAAGAAGCATTATTTAGTCATCGCAGCACGTGATGATGAAGACGATGCACTGTTAAATGAAGAGTATGGCTATGAAAGCGGAATACTGCGTGACCAGCCGTTATATACGGCCGAAGAAAGTGTCGTAAACGGTAACCATGGCGGTGATTACGAATTCGTGAACAACGAATACGGCAACGTCTGCATGTATATCATCCCTGTCCTTGATGCCAAAGACCGCATTGTCGCACTTATCGGTGTTGATTACGCCGTAGATTCCATCATTGATATTCTCAATGACAATGTGAAAGCCCTGGTATTACAGGGTCTTTTTATCACAGGGCTTACCGTTGTGATTGCTCTCCTCCTAATACGAAAAAGGATAATAAGGCCGATCAAATCCCTGTCCGGACGTATGGCAGGATTTGTACAGGACAGGGACAAAAATCCGGGATCAGGCGTAAGCAAGACATTTTTTGAGGATGAGATGACCGACATCGAGAGATCCTTTGACAAGATGGCAGAGGACATCTCCGAATACGTAGGCAACATAGAAAAGC
>JAILPG010000067.1 GCA_024699595.1 Lachnospiraceae bacterium
ACCTGAGCATGCAAAAGAGATTTACGAGTACATGATCGGGGAATTCACCGATAAATATGGTCTAAAATGCGATACAGGCGAATTCGGTGCGCATATGAAGGTGTCACTTATAAATGACGGGCCATTCACCGTGGTTTTAGACTCGGATGAGCTGTTTGGAGGAAAGGCCTGAACATCGTATTTTTCCCATATACAACTATTCGTTAAAGTTGTCTTTCGCGAATAGTTGTGCGTATATGTTTAGTTCTACTGTTTTCAGCATTTGGGAAACCTGATCCAAAAGCTCATCCGGAAGTTTTTCCCTTTATAAATATATACAAATCAGATGCCGATATGGCAGTTATTCTATCTGTTAAGATAGCTTTCAAGTCTCTTTCCTACGTTATCCTGCAGATTCCTGTAGAAGAACTGGTAATCATAGATATGATATGCGCCTTCAGGAAGCCCCGGTACGATCGCGGGATACTCTGCAGGATCAAGATCAGGAACCTTAACGGTACTGCGCTCTGTATCTATGTAGCAGCCGCAGAACTGCGGCACTTCTTTGGTTATGTTGGCGCTGTAATCCGGGAAGCATGCACCGAGATTCTCGGATGCATCAGCAGGAGTCTCGTCAGTCTTCCAGTTGAGCGGATTGATCTGGCAGGCCTTTACATCGGCTGGCGCCGTGAAGGTATCAGTTACATCAGGGGCTTCACAGTCAAAGCTTACTACCACACCGTAGTCATCTTCTGCTTCTGCGGGTCTTATCTGAGGAAACTGTTCGATCATCTCTTCGCTGCAGGGCCATCCGATGGCATATACAGCTACAAGCTGCTCTTTAAGTTCTTCATCAGCAAAATAATCCATAAGCAGACGATAGCACATGTCGGCTCCCTGTGAAAAACCTGCAAGTATGATGGGACGGCCATCATTTTCATTTATCAGGTAATACTCAAATGCTTCAGCTATATCATCATATGCATACTCAAGATATGGCTCTCTCTCATCAGGTGTCATTGAGTAGATCTTCATCGCACCCTGACGGTAATACGGAGCAAACATCCTTGCATTTTCCTCATATATCCCGCGTTCCATATTAAGAGCTCCGAGGAAGTGTTCTTTAGTTTCTTCATCCTCCATGGACATGTAGAATTCATCATTTACATCCACTGTCGGGCAGATCAAAAACAGATCGGCCTGCTTATCTTCTCCCTCTGCATAATAAGCCCAGTTGTTCTCATCCGAATAATCAACCCGGCGCTTAAGATATACTGTGATATCCGCATTCCTGTCAACCTTTCCAACCGGAGTCACACACTCACTGTCAGAGAATAATGCAGTAATAAATTCATCACCAAATTCAACATGGAACAGACTTCCCTTTGTGACGGTCTGTGTATATTCCTGTTCATGATCGGTCCCTGCATCAGCGATGAGTTTTAAAGTACGTACATCATCGCCAAATACACCGTCAATTATCGTCTGATCCGGAACATACTTCTCACATTCACGGTCAAGTATGGTCTCAAAGTAAAGTGTCTTCTCCCCACCTTTTTCCAAATAGGCCTTGCTCTCAAGAATATCTAAGGTGGCGGCGTCGATCACATATTCAGTAAAAATGCTGTCGGCATCATCAGCCTTATAGCCGAATGCTGTATACAGATCACTGCTATCTACGGCTAATGTAGTTTCAAGATATATACGGCCGTCCGTATCCTCCCTTTTAATGATCTCTTCACTTTCAGAATCTGCGTAAAATGATGCGTACTCGATCGAATCCATGAATGAATCGTAAGTTCCGGGGAAAATATAACGGTAGGGAGCGCCATTATCCTTGTCATAGCCGTATACATCATCTCCGTCAACTATTATGGTCTTGTACTTATTATCCTGTACGTATATTGCTTCATCCTTATATACGGAATAAATATCTTCTGATCCGTCTTCCCTTATACCTTTTAATTCATATTTAATCTGTCCGTACCTTGATATCAGCTCATCAAAGGTGTTCTGATCATTGATCTCATTCAAAAGATCAGAACCGGTTTCATCCTTTACATCTTCACTGACCTCTGTCTGCTGCTGCGGCGGCATCTGATAATAGCATCCGCCAAGCAAAAGCATGGATGCCAGTAATAGAGCTGCTGACAATACTGAGAATCTGTTTCTTTTCATACGTTATCCTCTCTTTATACCTTTTCTTTTGAAGATCTGATCATTCGGTCAATTATTGAATGCTGATATATGACACTGTGGCCTGTCTCTATCTGGTGCCGTAGGCGGTCATAAGAATATTACCTTCGTTTATATCGTAGCCAAGCACCATCGCCGGCAGATACATTACCATCAGTCCCGCAAGGATAACACTTAATCCATAACGCCCGCTTTTTATAAGTTTTCTGATACCTTCCCTTTTTCCTTTCATTTTTTCCTCCTCGCAACCCTGTCCACGTTTATTATCCGCAACATATAATCCCAATACATATACACAAAACAGCCGTTTCTGTTAACGGCTTTATAAATTACACATAATTATGTCATCATATATATTATACGAAAAAATCAGAAAGAAAGCGAAAAAAAATGTGAAATATTTAGAACTGATACCTTACTTATCAGGTATCTGAGCGGTCTTCTCTGAGCTGTACGACGTTTGCCGCCATCCTGCGTCTTTCCTCATCCTGGGCCGCATAATGCTTCTTGGTGGTATTTACATCCTTATGACCGAGCACATCGGCTACAAGATATATATCTCCCGTCTCACGGTACAGGCTGGTGCCGTAGGTACTGCGGAGCTTGTGTGGAGTTATCTTTTTTAGGCTTGTTACGGTAGCCGCATATTTTTTTACAAGTTTCTCAACGGATCTTACTGATAATCTCTTGTTCTGGAGAGATAAAAACAGTGCTTCCTCATGTCCGGATTCGGGTATGATATGATGCCTCTCTTCCATATATGCTTTCAGGGCCTCTTCCACTTCATCGCCGAAATATACGATGGCCTCGTAGCCGCCCTTTCTCTTTATCTTTATCCCGTTATTCCTGAAATCTACATCCTTAATATCAAGGCCGACACATTCGGATACACGGATCCCGGTGCCCAGCAACAGGGTAAGCAGAGCAAGATCCCTGACCTTGGTCTTTTCATGAAACTCAAGCTGCTTCTTTGTAAGGTTCTCACCATCCTCCACATTGTCAAGAAGTCTCGCAACCTCATCCGTATCAAGACGTATTATTTCTTTTTTATGAAGCTTTGGCATCGTAACTAATGCTGCAGGGTTCTTTTCTATCGACTCCAGGCGGAAATAGAAGTTATACATGCTCCTTAAGGAAGCAAGCTTTCTCTGCTTTCCTCTCTCGTCGTTTGTTATCTCCTCTCCGTCCTTTATATAATATGACAGATAATCCATGTATTCGGTGATATCCATGGCCGTTATCTCATCAAGAACGCTTATGGGGATCTCACGTATCTCGTACTTCCCTATAGCCGGATTGTTCTCATGAAGGTATTCAAAAAAGATCCTCAGATCATAGGCATAGGCAAGTCTTGTGCGCGTCGAGGTGGTATCCTTTATGCCAAGAAAGAACTCCCGCAAAAATGACGGAAGAGTCTTCATCAGTTCTCTTAATTTCAGGGTATTGTTTATATCCGACTGGGTATGATAATTGTTGTGTGTTTCCATATGTGTCCCCTCATGATCCCTCATTAAAACATGATAAAACGTTTGAGCGGATATTTCTGATCATGCTCCGTAAACCGCCTGTCATCAGCATGTTTTATGCCTAAATTATAAGCTTAGGAAAATGTTATGTCAACGAAAAGATCCCCGGTAAAAATACCGGGGATCCTTTGTTTTATAAGGAATATTTATCAGTAAGTCTTATTACTTAGCTGCCTTCCAAGCATCATACTGTGACTGGAACTCTGCTAATACATCCTGATATCCTGCTCCGTCAAGAGCATCCTGATAAGCTGCTATTGTAGCTTCTACGTCTGCTGAAGCAATTCCACCGTTCTCAAGAGGGAATCCGTACTCTTCGAATACGCTCTGGCATGCTGAGTAAGCTGCCTCAACGGGTGTCTTGTCGAAACGGAATCCAGCTGCGCTTGAAGTTTTAGCTCCACCATTGAAGGCCTCATAGAGATCTGCCTTGTTAGCAGGCTCGTTTGATAACGGAGTAACGATCGTAGCTGATGCTGACTCCCACATTGAATGGTTGTACTTCTCAGATGTCTGCTCAACCTGGCCGTTTGCATCATAGGTGAAGTCTTCACCTTCGATACCGAATGTGTAAAGGTCTGCAAGCTTGGAGTCTGTGTAAAGAAGGCTCATGAAGTCGATACAAGCCTGTGCTTCTTCAGCTGTGCTGTTTGCGGTTACGCAGTAGCATGATCCAAGAGCTGATGTTGAATGTGCCCATCTGTCAGTTGCAGGCTGCATAACAACTTCCTGTCCATAACGAGCGTTTGCTTCTTCGTTAACCGGGATATCTGTCCACCATGAGATTGCCCAATCCTGAGTCTGGGTTGTTGTATCTGTTGTAACCTTTGTGTAATCGTCTTCTGAAATGTAGCCTTTCTCTGCCCACTCAGCCATTAAAGTACAGAACTCTTTGTACTGAGGTGTCTGGATAGTATCTACAACTTCGTCTGTAGCTCTGTCAACAGCAAAGAAGTTTGTTGATGAATCAGCTGTGAAGAAATCGAAGTCATTGATGTACCATCTGTAGAACATAGCTGTCTTCTGTGTAAGTAAGGGATACTTAAGTCCATCAGCCTTAGCATCTGCAAGCATCGGCTCAAGGTCTGCAAGCTTCTTAACAGTTGTGATATCCCATCCGTGCTGGTCTACAAGATCCTTACGGAACATGAAGTCATATCCTTCAACGTTGTCCTTGTAAACGGGAACGAAGTAGTTTCTTCCGTCATACTTGGTAGCTTCCCACTGTCCTGCATCCATTGAAGAATAAAGAGCAGTTCCGGGAAGAAGATCGGTGATGTCATATGCAGCGTTTGCAGCAATGAGATCGTTGGTTCCGATGGTGGACTCCCATGAAGCGGTCCAAAGGAGATCGATCTCCTTGTTGTTGAGTGCAAGGTTAGCCTTGTCCTCATACTCGGAAGCGATGTCGTGAAGAACAACCTGAACGTTGATCTTGTCAGCGATGTATGCGTTGATAGCATCCTGAACCTTTGCAACCTGTGCATCATCTACTGCACCAAGGTTGAATGTACGTCTGTAGACGTCGATGACAACTGCTCCGCTCTCATTGGTAACAGTCTCACCTGTTCCGGTAGCTCCGCCAGCCTGACCAGCATCTCCGCCTGCTTCACCGGTGCTGCCACCGCAAGCTGCGAGAGAAACGCTCATCATAGCTGCGAGTGCTAAAGCCGCAACTTTGTTGAACTTTTTCATAATAAAAACCTCCCTTTGGTTTAAATATATCCTAGGATACGGACGTTATGTCTCGTTCCTGAATATCGAAGATAGATAATAATGCGTTGATCCGCATTTGTCAAATCAGCCCTTGACCGATCCGACTGTAAGTCCCTTGATGAAGTACTTCTGGAAGAAAGGATATGCAACCATGATAGGTCCGATGACTATGATAACCGTTGCCATGGTAGCTGAGTTCTGGGGAATGGATCCACCCATTGCCGCTCTTACGGAAGCAGGAACGTTATTGTTGTTGAGAAGGAACTGAATGCTCTTCTGGATGTTTACGAGAAGGAGCTGCAGAGGCTTCTTGGAGTTGGTATCAATGTAAAGCAGTGCGTTCTGCCAGTCATTC
>JAILPG010000338.1 GCA_024699595.1 Lachnospiraceae bacterium
CCGCCCGACTGCTTGGCGTATTTGCTCTCGATATCGACAGGCTTGGTGATAGCTTCCTTATAGGCAACCTGAGGTGCACCGACGTTTGCTTCCACCTTGAATTCCCTGAGCAGTCTGTCAACGATGATCTCAAGATGCAGCTCGCCCATTCCGGCGATGATCGTCTGACCTGTCTCGGGATCGGTGTGAGCTCTGAAGGTGGGATCCTCTTCAGCAAGCTTTGCAAGGGATTCGCCAAGCTTGCCCTGTCCGGCCTTGGTCTTTGGCTCTATCGCAAGCTCGATAACGGGCTCCGGGAACTCCATGGACTCAAGGATAACGGGATGCTCTTCATCGCAGATAGTATCACCTGTAGTAGTGAGCTTGAATCCTACTGCTGCCGCTATGTCACCGGAATAAACCTTTTCAAGCTCAGCCCTGTGATTTGCATGCATCTGCAGGATACGTCCAACTCTTTCCTTTTTGTTCTTTGTAGCATTTAATACATATGAACCTGCGTTCATCGTACCCGAATATACTCTGAAGAATGCAAGCTTGCCCACATAAGGGTCAGCCATGATCTTGAATGCAAGTGCGGAAAAAGGCTCTTCATCCGATGAATGCCTCTCCACCTCGTTGCCGTCAAGGTCTACGCCCTTTATGGCCGGGATATCCGTAGGTGCAGGCATGTACTCAAGGATCGCATCCAGAAGCTTCTGGACACCCTTGTTCCTGTAAGCCGAACCGCAGCAGACGGGGATAGCCGCGCATTCGCAGGTTCCCTTTCTGAGTGCAGCCTTTAACTGCTCTGTAGACGGCTCTTCACCTTCAAGATACATCATCGTCAGATCATCATCGAGCTCACAGATTTTCTCAATAAGCTCAGCACGATACTCTTCCGCGGTCTCCTTCATGTCATCGGGTATGGGGATAATGGAAATATCCTCTCCCTTGTCATCATTGTAAATATAAGCTTCCATCTCAAACAGATCGATGATGCCCTTGAAATCATCTTCCTTTCCAATAGGAAGCTGAACACAGATGGCATTCTTTCCGAGTCTGTTCCTTATCTGATCAACAGCCGAGTAAAAATCTGCGCCCAGAATATCCATCTTGTTGATAAAAGCCATTCTGGGAACATTATATGTATCGGCCTGACGCCATACATTTTCCGACTGGGGCTCCACTCCGCCCTTTGCACAGAATACACCGACAGCACCGTCAAGCACGCGAAGCGACCTTTCAACCTCTACGGTAAAGTCTACGTGACCCGGGGTGTCAATGATGTTGATGCGGTGTTCCTCCGCCCCTTCCTTGGGCTTCATATGATCTCTGGGAGTCCAGTGACAGGTTGTAGCTGCTGAAGTGATGGTAATACCCCTCTCCTGCTCCTGCTCCATCCAGTCCATGGTAGCTGTGCCTTCATGAGTATCACCAATCTTGTAGTTAACACCGGTATAATACAGGATACGCTCTGTCAATGTAGTCTTGCCCGCATCGATATGAGCCATGATCCCGATATTCCTGGTTCTCTGAAGTGGGTATTCTCTTCCAGCCAATACTGTTTCCTCCTACTAGAATCTGTAATGAGCAAAAGCCCTGTTTGCTTCGGCCATCTTGTGCATGTCTTCTTTTCTCTTTACGGATGAACCCGTATTATTGGATGCATCAAGAATCTCGTTAGCAAGTCTTTCTTCCATTGTCTTCTCGCCTCTCTTACGTGAAAACATCGTAAGCCAGCGGAGAGCGAGTGCCTGACGTCTGTCAGGTCTTACTTCGATGGGAACCTGATATGTGGCACCACCGATACGTCTTGCCTTTACTTCAAGTACAGGCATGATATTGTTCATTGCTGTTTCAAAAACTTCAAGAGCAGGCTTTCCGGCCTTCTCCTCCACTCTGCCGAATGCACCGTATACGATCTTCTGGGCAACGCCTTTTTTCCCATCAAGCATTATGTTGTTGATGAGCTTTGTCACTACCTTTGAATTGTACATGGGATCGGCTAGTACATCTCTTTTCTGAATATGTCCTTTACGTGGCACGTTTCTTCCCTCCTTAATCAATAATCCGTATCCGAAAGCGGATACTTTTTACATTAGATCACAGGTACTCACAGTTATGCTAAATGTGCTCGTGTCTTAATTGTTTCTATGATATGAAAATATGAAACGAATCCAACACTAATTATTTAGTTTTTATTTGTGGTACTTAAAATTCAACCCGGCTTATTTCTGCTTGGGTCTCTTAGCGCCGTATTTAGAACGTGCCTGACGTCTGTTGGCAACACCGGCTGTATCGAGGGTTCCTCTGATGACATGGTATCTGGTACCCGGAAGATCCTTTACCCTGCCGCCACGGATAAGCACAACGCTATGCTCCTGAAGGTTGTGACCTTCACCGGGAATGTAGCTTGTAACCTCAATACCGTTTGAAAGACGTACTCTCGCGATCTTTCTAAGCGCCGAGTTAGGCTTCTTGGGTGTAGCAGTCTTAACAGCCGTGCATACGCCTCTCTTCTGCGGAGAAGAAGTATCGATGGGTCTCTTATGAAGAGAATTGAACCCTCTTAAAAGAGCCGGAGCCGTTGACTTCTTGACAGATGTCTGTCTACCCTTTTTAACTAACTGGTTAAATGTTGGCATTCCTTTCACCTCCTGTTTTATTTTATCTGCAAAAAGCTGATGTTTCCGCGGGTTTGCGGGATCAGAATTCCCGCGCACCAAAAGAACACACAGTTTTTGTGCATGCCGTAGTATTTTATCCTTATAAAATGCGGATGTCAAGGGAAAAATTAAAAAAAAGCCCAAAAAACAAAGAACGCTGCTTTCCGTAACCCAAGCAGCATTCCCGTTATTCATAGCAGCTTATGAGGAAGAAATCCAAATGAGGAAGAATTTCAAAAGTCAAAACATCCGAAACTTACCTGAATTTATCTTACCTGAATTTATCTTACTTAAATATACCTCGAAGCAAGCTTTGCTTCATATTCCTTGATATATCTCTGTCTCTTGATCGGATGCCAGATGAGCGAGGAGTCCCTTAATCTCTTCGCATCCCTGCCCGAAGCGGGAGCCAGCGCATTGACCCTGTCCCTGTAGGAAAAATAAGAGCCCGAATAGATCGCGATGACTACAGTTAACAGTAAGAGATTGACGCAGATAACCATCGTCGTTGTATAATCGGGAAGAGTATCCGGAGTAGGTGCCAAAGGAACCTCTTCGTTATCGAGCACTATGAAGCTGTAAACGGAATCATCCGAAGCCTTGACATTATCCGAAGCATAAACGCTCTTTCCAAAGGCTGCAAACACACCTGCCATCATTAAAAGAGCTGCTGCGACTGCCATCAGTCTCATCATTATCCTTCTAACTTTCTTTTCTATGCTCATATATTCCTCCGGTATCACTTATCTAAAACGAACCAGACCCGTCTTATATACACGTTTTCGACAGATCAAAAATATCACATTTGTACCTTTCTGTAATATAAGACTATCATTTTTGTCCCAAAGGTTCAATTTTTGAAAATTAATTTTTGATAAATTTTTGACATCCTTTGGCGTTAATATAAAAAGCTCTTTTATACAATAATTATGTCTAAAAATAATAAAAATTGCGCCTGACTGCCGCATTTATGGTATACTGAGATACGGGAAAAACCCGAATAAGGGCAAAGGGCGGACGTGCTTTATGGAAAACAACAATCTCAAACACTTCAAGCTGTTCAAAATGATGCAGCTTCTTATACTTGCGGTTTTTGCGGTTGCTTTTTTCTGCTATCTGTATTTCGACCCCCTGCTCAGGAACAATATCTATTCTAATAAGAACCTTTTGACTCTGTGTGTCTTTCTGTGGGCATTCATGATCTATTCCGCGATCACTATCATAATGGATTTCAAGCAGCTCGACAGAAACATCGCGGATTCCCATCTGCTCAATCAGGCCGCCTATCTTGACAAGCTCACCAGGCTCCCGAACAGAAACACGCTCGACCTTCTGATAGACAAATATGCGGGCAAGGACATCTCACGTTTTGCCTGTGCACTCATTACGATCAACAATCTCTCCGAGATCAACAAACGAAGCGGCAGGGACTCCGGAAACGAGACCTTAAAGGAGTTCTCCGGCGTATTTGAAGAGGTCGGGGAAAAATACGGCTTCTTTGGCCGAAACGGCGGCAACGAGTTCGTTGTGGTCATGGAAGAATGCAGCTATGAAAAGATGCAGCAGTTTGTCGATGAGATAAGCAAGGCCATCACCACCTACAACAGGACTCATGATAACGAATCACTGGAACTTTCATTTAAATATGCCCTTAATATAGAGGAAAATGTTGCATCACTTCCGGAGCTTATCTCCCGGATGTACAACAATTGGAAAAGAGGATGAAATGGCTGTCTTTGACCATGACAATATAGGCAGTCTGGTCCTTCGGGCACAGTCAGATGATTCTGATGCTTTTGCCGAACTCTATGCGCTGACCTATAAGCATGTGTACAATTACGCAGGGCATTATCTCAGGGATCCTTACCTTGCACAGGATGCAATGCAGGAGACCTACATTTCAGCCCTGAAAAACATAAGAAAAATAAAGGAACCGACGCTGTTTGTCGCATGGCTCAACCAGATATGCTTCCATGTCTGCTATGATATGTGCAAAAAAAACAACGCCGATTACGACACGGTATCTCCGGAACTGCTGGAGATAGTAAGAGATGACAACCTAAGTCACGATCCCGAAAAGAACTACGAGGATCAGGAAGAAACAGTCATCTTAAACGAAGCTATAAGCTCCCTTCCCTTCAACGAACAGCAGGTCATTGTCATGAAATACTACAATGACATGAAGCTTGAGGAAATCGCAAGCGCAATGAACTGTTCGAGAAGTTCTGTCAAACGGTATCTGATATCCGGCAGAGACAGACTCGCAAAAATCTTGGAAAGGGGGCACATTTGATGTTTAAAAAGAAAAAATACAATCTTGATATAAACACAGCCGATCAGACTCTTCAAAATGTATTTAAGTCTCTCGACAAAAAACCGAATACGATCCCCTTTGACAAGCTGGTACTCAGAAATGCCGTAAACAGGACATATACAAAGGTGAGCCTGTCCGTATCGCTTACGTTACTGCTGTTAATACTGGTAGCACCTCTGTTCTTCATAAACAGAGAATTCAGAGTAGAGTCGACGGGGCTTAAGCAGTCGATCATAGTGACCGACCACAGGTTTAACGGCGACAACTTTATCATGACCTTAAGCGGGACCATGATCGATTATGATGATATTTACGCAAGGCTCCCGGACGGCACCTTTGTATTTCCGCTCTCAGCGGATGAGGAGACCGGAGAGGTCGTATTCCCTTATTCCGGAAGCAGTCTCAACATCTTTGTCCCGGATGTGAACGGCAAGCTGCTGCACGCGATCTTATCAAAGTAGGCAGACAAAGCTGCCTCAAGGACTTTGTCCCGGATGTAAACGGCAGGCTTAAGCACGCGATCTTATCCGGTAAAAAATGAAAACCGGGAAGGGTTTACTTAGACCTTCATTAGATATAAACTGTTAAGGAATCGCGTATGATTTAAGATTGGTACTCTACTTTGGTATCATAACAATAAACAGGGAGAGTAAAGATGCGCAACAGGACAGGAAGATATTTATTCTGCCTGTGCGTCATGATCCTTGCTGCATTATCCCTTTTCGGATGCTCCAAGAAAAAGGGTTCGGAAACGACCGTAACCTCCAAGGCATCCGGCGGCACAAGAGACAATACGCCGCTTGTGTTAGTGCCCTCTTTTACGGGGTCCGACCTTATAGGAAACGAATCGGTAAGCATCAACCTGTCAAACACGCAGGAAGGCTATATCGTCGTAACCTATCTCGGTGATATGGATAAGGTAAAAATGCAGCTGACCGGAAACGGACAGGTAACCTATACCTACAATCTTGCAGGCGGAGAGAACGAAGTCATACCGCTTACGGCGGATGACGGGACCTACTCGATAACGGTATATGAAAAGGTTACATCGGATCAGTACGCTACAGTCTTTTCATCTGAATTTAATACAGTCATAAACAATAAATACGGTCCCTATCTGTATCCCAATCTTTATGTGGACTTCAACACAAGTTCAAAGGTTGTGGCACAGGCCGCAGCACTCGCGGAAAGCGCCACCTGTGATCTGGATGTGGTAAACAGCGTATACGCTTACATGGTCGAAAACATAACCTATGACCACGACAAGGCAAACACCGTCGAGAGCGGATACATCCCCAAGGTGGATGAGATACTTGATAAAAAGACCGGAATCTGCTTTGACTACGCCGCTGTAATGGCAGCAATGCTTAGGAGCCAGCGGATACCCACAAGGCTTGAGATCGGATATGCGGGCGATGCGTATCATGCATGGATAAGCGTATACACGCAGGACACCGGATGGATAAACGGAATGATAGAGTTTGACGGAACCACCTGGTCCCTCATGGATCCCACCTTCGCCGCAAACACCACGGCGGGCGAGCTCAAGAAATTCATAGGCGACGGCAATAACTACTTCACGAAATACGTGTACTAAGTGAAAAAAGCTGCGGAAGCAGAATACCATATAAGGCATATATATTAAGGAGGAACTCAGATGAGCAGAGCATCAAAACAGCTTTCCAACAAGGAGCTGGCACTATTCTTTGATCAGTTTGCAATGACTCTGGATGCAGGTCTCAATCATACAGACGGAATAAATATAATGATGGAGGACGCGGCAAGCGTCGAGGGAAAAAAGATCCTCGAGACGATGCTTGAGACACTCCACGAAGGAAAGCTCCTGTTTCAGGCCTTTGAGGCTCCCGGAGTCTTCCCCAAATATGCCCTCGACATGATAGAGATAGGCGAGCGCTCAGGTAAGCTTGATGAAGTGGCGCATTCGCTCGCAGGCTATTATGAGCGTGAGGAAAACATCGCACAGGGCATAAAGAGTGCGGTCACCTACCCGCTGCTTATCATATTCATGATGTTCATCGTCATCCTGGTGCTCGTTATAAAGGTGCTGCCTGTCTTTAACCAGGTGTTCAACCAGCTCGGCTCGGAGATGACCGGTTTTTCAAAAGGACTGTTAAATCTCGGAAACACGATCAGCAGATATTCTCTCATCTTCATGTTTGTACTGCTTTTGATCGTTGCTCTCTACATAGTCTTTTCAAAGACCGCACAGGGCAAGCTCCTCTTTAAGCGTTTTCTTGCAACCTTCCCTCTCACAAGAGGCTTCTATGAAAAAGTTGCTGCAGGAAGATTTGCAAGCTCAATGGCACTGACTCTGAACACCAACTTAGGTCCCGATGAGAGCCTTGCAATGGTGGAAAAATCCGTTGACAACGAAGCAGTGGAAAAAAAGATCGGCCAATGCCGCGAAATGATAAGACAGGGTGCCTCCTTCCCCGATTCACTTGTGGAATCGAAGATCTTTAACAACCTCTATTCAAGGATGATCGCAGTCGGCGGCAAGTCCGGTGCGATAGACAAGGCACTTGAAAAGATATCAAGAAACTATGAGATAGAGATAGATGACAAGATAAGCAACATCATAGCGATCATTGAGCCCACTTTAGTCATCGTTTTCTCCGTAATAGTATGTCTGATACTGCTGTCGGTAATGATGCCGCTAATGAGCATAATGTCAAGCATAGGATAACGCAGACTATCGATCCTGCATAAAAAAACAGAAGCGTGCTTACAAACGGGTTTTTGGCCCACAGAAATAAAATGATCCCATGAACAGATTCAGTAAACCTAACATCACAAAAAGAATATTTACCTCCACAAACCTATCGATCATGATCTTTGTACTGATCATCGGTCTGTTTGTGGCGGGCGTAAACATGATCTCCCACAGCTCAATGAGCAATGAGAGAGCCATGCTCGAGAACGCGATCAACAAGGACATAGTCCACTGCTATGCCATCGAGGGCATATATCCGCCTTCACTCGGCTATATAGAAGACCATTACGGACTGACCTATGATCACAAAAAATACCTGATAAGCTATGAATCCATAGGCTCAAACATCATGCCTACGGTGGTGATCGTGGAAAGGAAGACCCAATGAGCTTTGGAAAGCGTGACAGATCCATAGTGGATGTTTTATTCATACTGGCATTGTTTGCAGTATTTATGCTGTGCTCAATGTTCATCGTCCTCTTCGGTGCCAAGATCTACAAAAGAGTGGTTGCCGACTCGGACGTTAATTTCAGTGCGAGGACCACTCAGGCCTATATCACCGAAAAGGTGCGCAGCCATGATCATGACGGCGGTATCGAGGTCATCTACGATGACGGCGGGCCGGTGCTCAAGCTTAACGAAAGCTACGACGGTACGGTCTACTGTACCTACTTATATGAAGACGACGGTTACATCAAGGAGATAACCTCCTCCGAGGAATATGACCCTGCTTACCACATGGGCCAGAAGATCCTTGCAGTAAAGAGCTTTGATGTGGACATGATAAGCCCGTCGCTTCTCAAGTTCTATATTACCGATACATTCGACGAGGACTACGTATTTTACTCGGCGGTTAATTCGGGAGGACCCTATTAAATGAAAAGAAGAACATCCGGAACCTCTCTGTTTTTAATGGAGCTAATAATCTCAATAATGTTCTTTTCGGTTGCATGCGCAGTCTGTGTGCAGAGCTTTGTTACCTCAAAGATCCTTGACGATCGGACGAGAGAGCTAAACGCCTCCGTCAACATCGCCCAGGGGCTTTGCGATGCAATGCGCGGGACCGACGGCTCCATCTACGGCATCACCGCAGTCTACAGGGGAGCAGTGATCGGTGAGGATGATTCGTACTTCCAGCTGTATTTTGACAAGCATTTTAAGTCCGTAGGACCCATGGATCAGAGTGCCGTTTACGTCTGCGATGTATCGCTTGAAGATGAACCGGGCTCTTCGATAGAAAAAATGAATGTGGTCATCACGGATCTTAAGGAATTCAAGGAGATATACTCGCTCAGTGCGACCAAATATCTCCCCGATGCATATTAGGAAAACGCTGAGAGATCAACGTTTTCTCAGATGCATCCTGCGTTTCCGGAAATAGATTATTTACAGGAGACTTTACAATGAAAAAAGTAACAGGCGGAATGAACGTCGGTACTTCATCCGTACTCTCTGCTTTCGTAATACTGTGCCTGGTGACCTTCGCAGGTCTTTCCTTTCTAAGCGCCAACACTGACAATCTGCTAAGCAGACAGTCAGCCGCAAAGACAAAGGAATACTACAACACCTGCGCAGATGCCGACACGCGCCTTGCCGAGCTTGAAAAGGATCTTAAAGATATCGCAAAGGAAAGCTCCGACGAATCGGATTATTTCAAAAAAATATCCGACAGATATTCATCCGACAAGTTCTATGAATACTCGGAAGAAGATGATGAAAAAACGATAAGCTACATACTGTCCGTTAACGAAAGACAGAATCTGCATGTAAAGATAAAGCTCAACTATCCCGGATTAGGGAATTATTCGGTGTTTGACGTGGACACCTACAGGGTTGAGGCAAATCCCGACTGGAAGGATACCTCAGATGACGGAACAGGAAACGGAAGCGGCTTAATGACATTTGACTGATGAGAAAAGCATGATAGGAGAAGGATATGTCAGTAGTTGATATTTTATCAAGAGTAACACTTGAAGGAAAGGCATCGGACATCTTTATCGTTGCAGGACGTCCGCTTACCTACAGAGCAAACGGAAGAATGGAGCAGGATGACGAAACCAAGCTCATGCCTGCACAGTGTGCCGAATACATCACCGCGATCTATGAGCTTGCAGGCGGCAGGACCATGGATAAGCTCACGGAAACCGGAGATGACGATTTTTCCTTTGCTCTTAAGGGCGTTGCCAGATACAGAGTCTCGGCTTA
>JAILPG010000033.1 GCA_024699595.1 Lachnospiraceae bacterium
CCGGAGTCAGACAGGCTCGGGGAGTACGCTTCTTATGACTGGAGTGATCCGTTTGTTGTATGGAAGGGAAGACAGGACAGGATCAAGTATCTTTCCCAGGATACGGGACTGTACTATTACCTCCTTCAGTTAAAGGCAGAGGGAAGATCCATAGAGGAAACAGCCCGGGAGATAAGCCGTATGAGAAACGTGCTCCGTCTTCAGTCTTATGAGGATGATCCTCAGGGACTCGCAAAGGTGAAGGCCAGCAATCTTAAGACTTACGGAAACGAAGAAGGACCCACAGCGGATTCACTTTATAAAAAATACGGATCCTGGGAGACAGTCCTTCAGAAGGCATTTTCCACCAACCATGGCATGGATGCCTGTCTGGGTCTCTATGATGATCAGTATCCGAGGTATATGATGCTGGGGGAGGTTCCGGACTCTGTATCCTGATCATACCCTAAGCATCATGAAAGATATCCTCTTGTTCAGCCTGTAAAGGACGGTAGACAGAAGATATCCTATTCCGTAGATAAATATAAGGCATCCGATGATGGCGATAAAGTGCATGTTTTCTATATCCAGAAATTCATAAGGGATAAGGTCATCAACTATTATGCCGGCCTTTATGAATAAGATTATAATAACAGCGTACAGTGTTATGAACCATGTTCCATGAAACCGCCTGAGCGGGCGGATCGTTCCTATCGGAGGATCGTTCATGATAAATGATGATATCGTGAGGACCGGGATCAGAATGTGCATATTGAACATGTCGTACCGGGCAATATGCATATGCTGATCCGTAAAAGGAAGCTGGCTTACAAGTACTACGATCATGATCAGCCCTTCAGCCACAGCAGATGACAGACGCATGAAATAAACAGTTCTGTGTGTGAGTTCTGTATATTTCAGTATCTCTACGGTGTTCACTATCAGACATATATATGCGATGACTGTTGTGTACAGAGTGCCGTCCACGGTCATCCAGCGGAATGTGAAAAGCCCGTCGTGATCGTAATTAAAAATGAACAATACGGAAGTCGTTCCAAGCACGGCTATAAGAGCTGAAATGAAAATGTTCAGCTTTTTTTTCGTTTTATAACGGATCTCAAATGATCGTGCTATCTGATCAAAGTCCCGGTCATTCATTTAAGCTGCTTCCTTTCGCTTTACCAGATCCTTTATCTTAAGAAGTCCGAACAGCAGAGTGATACAGGTAAGTGCCAGCACTGCTCTTATGACAAGATAGATCAGCCATGTTTTTTTGTCGGGTACAGTCATTCCGAAGGGGCTGACATAAGAAGAGAAGAAATTGATCCTGTGAGTAACACCGACAATTTTGTTCTGACTGTAGATCTCGCTTGAAAAAACAGAGTTGATATAGAATGTCGGAATATCAAGAAGGACAATGCCGATCACGGCCTTCTTAAGATCCGTGAACTTGAGATCCGCCTCTTTACTGCATCCCAGATACACACTTACAGCAACTATGATCGAATGGTAAATAAAATACTGCCAGGCCCTTACAGACGAAAAGAATTCGGCAACGGTCGTAAAATCCACGGCGATCGAAGAAAGGAGGATCCCGAGCAGTCCCCCGATCGTTCCCGAAGCGAACATCACCGCATAAAGGCCCTTTTTCCAGCCGCCGTCCTTTAGAGTCAGCACAAGGAGCATAAATACCAGATAAAGTGAGCAAAGCTCTAACGGCATATGCTCCATGGCAAGGTAAGGAGTGTATTCGCCGTTCGACACATACTCTATCGCAAGAAGATCTCCGTTCCGGACGACTACGGGATCGACCATGGGCACTATCTGAATGGCCGAAATGACCTTGATCACTTCAGAGACGATACCGACACAAAATGCCGTCTTCATCAAAGCCTTTATCGATGGCTTCAGCTTATGACAGACTGCCAGAATGACGATGATGATCGTGAACGAAAAAACTATCCACAGAATATGTCCTTCCGAAAACAAATGCTCGCCTCCTCTTAACAGAATGATTATATCATACACGGTTGATGCCTGTTATCGCAATTTATTGAAAAAGCAGATCGAAAATGATATATTCAGATTCACATAAAGAAAGGGTAGATTATGAAAGTGAAAAAATACTGTATTTTTGCCATTCTGGCCGGTATTATAATGGCATTGCTGCCGGGGTGCAGTGTTTCGACAGATAAAGATCACGACAGGAACGGTTCTGATATGGACAGCTTAAAATGGTGGCAGGAGACAATCGCATATGAGATATATGTAAAAAGCTTCAAGGATTCTGACGGGGACGGTTATGGCGACCTTAAAGGCATAACATCCGAGCTTGATCATCTTAAGGGTCTCGGCGTCGGTGCCATCTGGCTGACCCCCTGCTATTCATCACCGCAGGCCGATAACGGGTATGATATAGCAGACTACTACAGCATCGACAGCATGTACGGCACCATGGATGATATGGATGAGCTGATCGCGGAAGCAAAAAAACGCAACATCCGCATCATAATGGATCTGGTCTTTAACCACACTTCCGACCGGAACGAATGGTTTATAGAATCGGCTTCCGGCAGGGATAACGACAAGAGTGACTGGTACATCTGGGCGGATCCCAGAGAGGACGGCAGTGCACCGACCAACTGGCGCTCCATTTTCGGCGGATCAGCTTGGGAATATAACGAGCAGAGGGGTCAGTATTATCTTCATACGTTTTTAAAAGAACAGCCTGATCTCAACTGGGAAAACCCCGAGGTTCGGAAAGCCCTTATGGATGTGGCGAATTTCTGGGTCGATAAGGGTGTCGGAGGCTTTCGCATGGATGCTATCACCTATATCAAAAAGCCTGCCGAGTTTACTGACGGTATCCCGGATGCCAATGACGGTATGGTTGGTGTCCATTCAATGACGGCAAACACCGAAGGCATACTGGATTATCTTAGAGAATTCAAGGATGCCGTACAGGAAGGTAAAGACATTTTTACCGTAGGCGAGGCTAACGGTGTTTCGGCTAAGGACCTTCCGAAGTGGGTGGGTAAAAACGGCGTCTTTGACATGGTCTTTGAATTCAGTCTTGTTAATATCAATCTGCCGGATGAAAACAAGTGGTGTGAACAGCGGGAGTGGACTCTTCCGGAATTCAAGGAGAAATTTACCGACAGCGAGGAGACAACTTCTTCTCCCGACATTGACGGCTGGTATCCGATCTTTCTGGAAAATCATGACCAGCCCCGATCGATCGACCACTACCTTCCGGAGGGGGCAGACAAGACCGCCGGAGCAAAGGCGCTCGGAACACTTCTTCTTACCATGCGCGGAACGCCTTTCATCATGGAAGGCGAGGAACTGGGATACACCAATGTTTCCTGGCCGTCGATCGATGACTACAACGATATATCAACCGTAAATCACTATAGATCTGCCGTGGAAGACGGTCATTCGGAAGAAGAAGCCCTGGACGCAGTGCACAGGCTTTCCCGCGATAACTCACGGACCCCGATGCAGTGGGATGATTCGGAAAATGCGGGCTTTACTTCCGGAAAACCTTGGCTTCCGGTCCATGATGACTACCCTGTCGAAAACGTAAAAACCGAAAAAGCAGATCCCTCATCAGTTTTAAACTGGTATATCGCTCTTAAAGAACTTCGGGATACGCACCGTGAACTTATCGACGGAAGCTATACTGAGCTCATTCATGATGATGAGAAGATATTTGCTTATGTCAGGGAAAACGATGACAAAAAAGCAGTCATACTGATCAATCTGTCTACAGAGCCTGCTTCTTATGATACTTCCCTAGTGAAAGATGCAGACCTTATCCTTGGCACGAATGGAGATAACGAGAAAGGGACACTTGATCCCCTGGAGGCCGCGATCTTCGAAGTATCAAAGAAGTAAAAACTCTTTGAAAAAAGCGCTTGTTTTTGGTATGATCATTTAGTTACCTTGGGCTCTTTTCTATTGAATCGTAAGAAGAGGAGATTTAGATAAAAATGAAACTTGGAATCGTTATATGAAGTCCTATTTCATGTATCTC
>JAILPG010000051.1 GCA_024699595.1 Lachnospiraceae bacterium
TATAATATCCTGAAATGTGACCGTTTCTTTTTTTTACACGATGAACAGGCAGGTGGGATGCCTGTCAGATCAGGGATGGCGTAAATGGACTATTCAACGGGAATGCTTACGGATCTCATCGAAAGATGTGAGACCACGGACGAATTTAAGGAACTGCTTCTTTCCATCAATTCACAGAAAGCAGAGTGGAAAAATGTTCTCAATTCCATAATGGAAGAGAGAAAGCTTTCTGTTTCGGCGATGGCGGAAAAATGCGGAGTCAGCAGGCAGGCTGTGATGAAGTGGCAAAACGGCAGCATTCCTAAGTCCAGAGATCTTTTTATCCGCATAGCCCTTGCCGCCGGGTACGATCTTGACGGCGTGAATGCATTTCTCAAAAAATACGGGCGGTGCCAGGAACTGTATGCAAGATCGCTTGAGGATGCTGTCTATATTTTTCTCCTGTCATCTGAAAAAATAGAGTACTCATACCAGCTGTATGAGGAGATCATGAAAGAATTAAGCTCCTGCATGGGCCTTGAGGAAGCCGTGGATGAGGAATGGGAGACGGCTATATATATGCAGGCGCTTGCGGGAATCGAATCCCGCGCTGAGCTAAGCGAATTTGTGACGAGTCATGCAAAGGCGTTCAGCACCAGATACGATAAGCTTTTTGCATATATAAAAATGTATATACAGAGTAACCTTTTAACGGATGAAGGCGCCGAGGACAGTATCTATGCGCTTGCCGAGAGGCAGAAATGGTCGGCTTCCCTTAGGCGTTGCGTATCGGAGATCAACAGGAAAAAGTGGACTCCGAAGCGGGATAAGCTCATATCTCTCGGAATACATCTGAACATGGATGTAGAGCAGCTTAATTACATGCTGAGGCTTGCCCATATGGCAGAGCTGTATGCAAAGAATCCCTTTGAAGGAGCGATCATTTATGCGATGAACAGCGCAGAGCTTGAGGATTATGTGGGTCTTACGGGTAACGATCTGTGCTTGTATGTAAAGAACATTCTGGAGTCGCTTGACTATTCGGACGTAGAATTTTTCCTGGAGGAACTGCCCGAGGGAGACGAGGATGCAATATGAATGCCTGGCTTATAATACTGGATGAGAACAGAAAAATAAAGATCTGCGAACTTGCAGACGGGAAAAAGCTGTCCTTTGGCAGGGAAACGGAAACCCTGCATCCGGACATTTCCGTGAGCTCCGGGATAGTAAGCCGTGATCACGGCGAGTTCTGCTGCAATGACGGACAGTGGTTCTACATGGATCATGGCGGGAAAAACGGCACATTTATAAATGGGGAGAAGGTTCCTTCCGTAAAGAGAGGGAGGAGATATCCCGTACTGCTTGATAACGGTGATCTGCTGCAGGTGGACTATTCGGATCTTACAAATCCCGATGCAAGGGGCATTAAGATAATCTTTTCGACTGAGAAGATCGAAGACGAGCAGGAAGCGAGAAAACTTTTCACTAATAAGATTTCGTTATATAATTAATGGTTGCGCAGGGTTGCGACGGAAAACTGATTTAAACAACTCGTGACCGGTACACGACGTGTTCACTTTGATTACCTAAATAAGGAGAACGGATATGACAATAGCGGACAGGGCAAGGACTCAGTATGCTAAGGTCTTCAAGGACTGGCATATCGAAGGCGGAATGATCGGCCGCGGATCACAGGGAAAGACCGCCGTCTTTAAGATCATCAAGGAGAATTCCGGATTTACGGAGACCGGAGCTCTTAAGGTGATCAACATCTACGAGACTTTTCTGAACGGTGTAAATGATCCGACAGAGGAGATCGAAAAAGAGATCGATTCGGTAAAGAAGGATGCGGAGACCGAGCTTGCGGTGATGAACCGTATGAAGGGTCATGCCAATATAGTCACTTACCATGAGTTTGAGTTTCAGGAGTATGGTGACGGCAATGTAAAGGGCGTGGACCTGCTCATCAGGATGGATTTCCTTGAAAATATCGGAAGCAGAATGAAAGAGGGTGCCGTCTGTTCCGAAGAGGAGATCATACAGATGGGAAAGGACCTGTCAAAGGCTCTTGCTGACTGCCACCGTAAAGGGATCCTCCACAGGGATATAAAGCCCGACAATATATTCCGGAATGAATACGGATACCTGTTGGGGGATTTCGGTATTGCCAAGTATTCGGAAGAGAGTGATCTGATGGCAAGCACGATGGCCGGATCATTCCCGTATGCAGCACCGGAACAGATGGGATTTAACGGATCTGCAAGTGCAGACAGTAAGTATGATTACCGCGTGGATATTTATGCGCTGGGCCTTTCGCTGTATGAGCTTGCAAATGAGAACCGGATCCCGTTTGCTACGTCAACCTACAAGAAGGCGGAGGATATACAGAGACGCTTAAGCGGTGAGCCGATCCCGGGTCTTATTTCTGTGGGAAAAGATCTCGAGGCTGTAATACTCAAGGCCTGTGCCTACAGACCACAGGATCGGTATCAGACAGCGGAGGAGATGTATAAAGCCTTCGAGAGGCTGTCGATCAAACGTGCCTCCAAAGCTGCAGAAAATGCAGATGATACGACAGATGAGACCTTTGTGGCTGCCGGAGGATATATCGAAGAGACAATGGCAGTAAAGAGACCTCCTGCAAGTGCAGCTGAAAATGATGCTGTACGTGCTACAGGAAATGCTTCTGGCAATACAGCAGGAAGTACCTCTGTAAGCGGTGCTGATAGTGGATCCGTCAGAGGTTCTTATAGCAATAATGTAAAAGAATCTGAGGCTGCCTCCGGAAGCTTTACTGTAGGCACTCAGGGATGGCCGTCATCAGAGGCTGATAAAGACGTATCGGCAACAGCCGGTGGCAGGAAAGACAAGACCGGTATAAAAGTATTCGCAGCAGCTGCAGCAGTAATTGTTGTTGTGATACTTGGCGTCACCGTATTTAGTTTAAAAGGAGACAGAGCAGAGCCGGCATATGATATCACGTCGGAGTCCGTAGCTACTTCGCAGGATGAAACAAATGGATCTGATGCCGAGTTACAGGATGATACAAACATATCCGTGGAAAATGAAAAATCGGATGATGCTGAAAAGACCGAGGCATATACTGCAGAAGAGACTGAGGAAAACACGCAGCTAGCCGGTGAGGCTGATACGAAAGCAGTAACAGAGTCTGTTGATCCTAAGGATCTGCCGATAGGCGGGGAGCTTGTGTCGGATTATATTTCAGACGATGTAGTGGAGAGTTCTTATTCAGAATGGGAGAAATGCCCGGTATTTGGAAATACTGATATCACGCGTGATATGATCGGATCTGTTGAGTTCGTTTCGCAGATACCGGAAGAAAAACCCAAGGTGGTCAATAAAGTATCGCCTTCCGGGGATGGTTCGGTTCTTGCATTGTTTGAGGACACAGGTGACGGTTTATATAAGCTGACCATCGCAGCTGATGGAAAGATAAGGCTTCCGGATAATTGTGCTGACATGTTCCGAGGATATGCAAATGTAAAGGATATAAAGTTTAATAATTGTGTTGATGTATCGCAGACACAATATATGAGTAGAATGTTTTTGGGATGTGTTTCATTGGAGACAATTGATCTGCGAGGATTTGAAACTGAAAACGTTTTGACTATGGACGGTATGTTTTTCTATTGTCCTAGATTGAAGACAATAGACATTTCAGATTTCAAAACCGGAAATGTCACAACTATGGTCAGCATGTTTGATTCATGTTTTGGCCTTGAGGAGATTGTCGGTCTTGATAAGTTTGATACTGGAAATGTTATCGATATGACTTATATGTTCCGGGATACTGCTGTTAAAGAGCTGAATGTGGGATCCTTTGATACATCTGCTGTAGTGTATATGATTAAGACATTCAGCGGATGTAAAAACCTCCGGGAACTTGACATAAGTAACTGGAAGTTCGACTCACTCGAAACAGCAGAGGATATGTTTATAGGTTGTGAGGATATGGCAATTTATATAGATGATGGGCAGGAAGGTTTCATGGATAATATATGGCCTATAATATATCAACAATCAGATTATTACGGCGTTATAAGTTTTGTTAGCAAACAACATTAAGAAAATGCGTTAGTGTCACTGTATTTTAATGGCCCCCCGTCATCCCAGGGGGCCAAAATATGTTCTTGATTGGTCATCATCTTTACTCTTCCAACCACCCCTGAAGGTTCAGAACTTCCTCTGCGGGATGACCGTTTACGATAAAGCCGTCGTCGAAGTTTCCGGTCACGTAGAATCTGCAGATGCACCCATCCATATCGGAATCGTGGATATCAAGATCGATGAAGGTTTCACCATCTGTCCTGATGATATTCAAATATGCGTTCTCCTCAAGCATTTTTACCTCAGGCTCGGTATCCTCTTCATCATCGAACACCTCTGCTTCAAACGGTTTAATAACGGACATCGGCTCATTGCCGCCATACAGGGAATAATAATAGTCAAGGCGCACGGGAACACCATCATCACCGACCTTGGCATCGGCTACGAGGTTATAAAGATCGCGGATCATTATAGCCTCACAGGTCAGACTGAATCCGTCCGGATCAAGGCTCTGCCTGTAATTGATGTTTATCGGGTCGTAGATCTCACCAAAGATCGTCGTTATGTATTCAGGCTCGCCGTCACCAAGGAGATATACCTGAGTCTCATTATCGTCTGAAAGATAGAGGTAGTCCTTTCCGTCTTTTCTTACATAATGATAATCATAGTATACTTTTTCAACCTCATGACTGAGCTTTCCATCATATCCGATAAAGCCCTTCCGGTACAGCCTGTAGAAGTGTTCCATAAAATCGTAGGATGCACTTAGATCCTGATACAGGATGTCTTTACAGAGTGCAAACGGCACCTTGACCTCTTCCGTGTCATGCAGCATATAACCACTCTTATAAAATGGATCCGTAAAATAGAATTCAAATCCGATCGGACTTACTGCCCAGGCAAATCTTCCGTCATCCCGGCATCCGTCTATACTCTCCCTGATACGCTCCTTGAAAGCGTCCTTTTGATAAACGGACAAAGTCTCCTTTGGATAATCCGAATTGTGTACACAGAGCATTTCACAGATAAGCTCGCTAAGACGATCCGTATCCGTGATAAGGTCGCTTAGATACAGTCTTCTGCCTGTCTGCGCATCAAAAGTATATCCGTGATAGAATTCATCGTCAGGCTCGTAGTCCCTGTTATAGCGGTCCACAAGTGTTATGTAGCTTAATATCGAAGTGTCGCATCTTTTTAAATGCATCCCCACTCTGGGTGTCAGGGCGATAAAAGCATCCGGATTAGAAGCATGATAAAGCTCCCATCTTTCTTTAGCCTCCTTCATTTCTGAATCTGCAGTCTCACTCACCCATGCGTTATAATCGTCAAAGAGCTTTTTTACGGTATCGGGCGCATCCTTCTCAAGAGTTGCCGGCACAAATTCTACATCGCCTCCGCCAGTATAGCTGTCCCATTCATCTCTTTTTTCCTCTTCGGAAAAAGAAACCTTGATCGAAACAGCTTCGGAAGATGCAAGTGTCAGCTTCTCGGGCTTATGATCTGACAGGCTTTCCTGCGCACTCCAGTCATCCACCCGTTCCTTTGGTTCGACGCCTGTAACCTTTGCCAGTTTTTTTGCCTTTTTACCTGAAGGATCATTGTTTCCGTATATCCCGCATCCTGCTAAAACAAGTCCTATAACGCACATGATAAGGATCGCGATAATATAGCTGTTTTTCATTATGTCTCTCCTTTCAACGGATCGTAATCTGTAAAGATGAATGCTTTATCGTAAAGCAAAAAATATCCAAAATCCCGTTTTTGGCTGCTTACTTAAGCAGAGCCTCAACTTCTTTAAGCTTCGGCGGGTTTAACGGAAGCAGAAATCGCGAGATCGCGATAGCTGAACAGGCCGATGCAAATCTCACCAGTTCGCTGTCACTCATACCTTTTAAGATACCATATACACAGCCGGCCTTGAAGGTATCACCTGCACCGAGCGTACTCTTTACATCCACGGAAAAAGGCTTCATAGTATGGATCTCTTCGCCTTTTCTGGCATATAACATATCGCCTGCACCCTGTGTGATGATCGTAAGACCATCCGTATTCTCTTTCATAAGCTTCAGGATATCTGCCGCAGGCATTCCT
>JAILPG010000073.1 GCA_024699595.1 Lachnospiraceae bacterium
CTCATTCTGTGCATATCCCGCTGCTTTCGGCGGACATGTCCTGACACGCCCCGTGCAGGATGTTATCGATGAGATAAAGACTCTTAAAGGCAAGGTAGTGATCTTTCCTGATGTCAATCTGATCGCTGACATAAGATATGCTAAGGAACTGTTTACCGCGATGATCCCTTTAAAAAAGTGGTGGTTCGGTCTTACAACGACCGCTATCGGACATAACGATGAGCTTATATCGATCTTTCAAAAAAGCGGCTGCAAGGGACTGCTTCTTGGTTTTGAATCTGTAAATCAGGAGACTCAGAGCGAGATAAACAAGGGAGTAAACAGGGTAAAAGACTACAAATGGCTGATGGACAAGCTGCATGATCACGGGATCCTTGTCATGGGATGCTTTGCATTCGGAAGCGATGAGGACGGAAAAGATGTTTTTGACAGAACCGCGGAGCTCTGCATGGATTCGATGATCGATCTGCCTCGTTTTTCGATAATCACTCCTTTCCCGGGAACGCCTTTTTACCGTGAGCTTGAAAAGGAAGGACGCATCACCGAGAGAGACTGGGCTCTGTATGATGTTGAGCATGTGGTATATAAACCAAAGCAGATGACAAAAGAGGAGCTGCTTTCCGGAATCGACCGGGCCTGGAAAGCCTGTTATTCCTGGAGATCCATTTTTAAGAGATTTGATCACAAGCGGATAAAGAAATGGTTTTTCATCTACCTGATCGCAAATATCGGCTACCGCAAATATGCAAAGAACTTCGAAGCTTATGACGAAAGCGTGATGACGGACAATTCCGATATTCCGGATGTTTTAGGAAAGGCCCTTTCATGAGAGTATTACTGATCCTTCCCTGGCATACAACTGACAGAAGCTACCGAACCAGGTTATCGACCCTGCTTTCCTATGCACCGATCACTATCGGATCTCTGGCAGCGATCATAGAAAAGGCGCGTCCTAAGTATCAGATCGATACCGTGGATGAGATGTCCCAGAAGGTTGATTATGGAAAAGACTATGACCTTGTGATGATAACCTCGATCACCTCTACGGTAAACCATGGATATGAAATAGCTGAAAAGTTCAAAGGTAAAGGTGCTTATGTATGTATGGGCGGCTATCACGTAAAATACAATCCCGATGAAGCCCTGTTACATGCAGATACTGTGTTCATAGGCCCCGGAGAGTATACGATCCCGAGATTTCTTGATGATCTTGAAAACGGATGTCCCCAAAAGAGATATGAAGAAGAATGTGTCTTGGGCAGGGATATCCTTGCACCTGACAGAAGCAAGATATCTTTGAAGAATTATGTAAGGTTTCCTGCTGTGATAGCAAATCCCGGATGTCCGAACCGCTGCAGCTTCTGTACGATCAGTGACATGTGGCAGGATGCGACTGCAAGGCCGGTTGAAAACGTGATTGATGAAATACGGGCGCTTAAGAAAAAGATCATAATCTTTTTTGATCCCAATTTTTTCGGAAACCGCGATTACTCCATAAAGCTTATGAAAGCCCTTATACCTCTCAAGATCCGCTGGGCAGGCAGTGCCACGATTGATGTGGGATTTGACGAAGAACTGCTTGAGCTTGCACAAGAAAGCGGCTGCAACGGTCTGCTGTTCGGGCTTGAATCCTTAAATCAGACCGCCTTAAAGAAGGCCGGTAAAGGATTTAACAGGACGGAGCGCTATAAAGAGGCGATAGGAAACATAAAAAACCATGGCATTATGGTTAACGGCTGCTTTGTCCTTGGGATGGACGGTGATACGGAGGAAGATCTTATAAATCTTCCGGATCAGGTTAACGAGCTTGGCTTAAATCTTGCAAGATTTGCGATACTTACACCTGTTCCGGGAACAAAGCTTTATAGGAAAATGGATGAAGAAGGACGCATAATCGACAAAAGATGGGAAGACTATACCCAGCATAAAGCAGTATTCATGCCGGATGGGATGAGCCCTGAAAGACTGGAAGAGATCTACAGATATGTCTGGAAGGAGACATATTCATTTAAAAATATATTAAAAAGAGTAAAAAATATCACCTCGAAGGGTCTGACAGCAAAGCTGATCGGATTTTCGACAAATCTCGGCTTTAAATATCTCGGGATCGAGTAGGAAAATATGAAGATCGCATTCATTAAAGTAAACATGATGTACAGCAAGGGGAAGGATGCCTTAAAACCCCTTGTTTTTGCACTCATTGAAAAGCTGACGCCCCCTGAGCATGAGCTTATCTTCTATGATGAGAGGATCGAGACACTGCCCGACACCCTTGATGCCGATATCATCGCTTTTTCCGTCGAGACCTTTGCGGCAAGGCATGCCTACGAACTGGCGGAAAAGTATAAGAGAAAGGACAATCTTATCGTGATGGGAGGCTTCCATCCGACTGCAATGGAGGAAGAGGTTTTAGAGCATGCCGACATAGTGTTAATAGGTGATGCCGAGGACACCTGGAGACAGCTTATGGAGGATCTCTCCGGGGAAACGAAACGGGTATATTCCTCGCAGAATGCCTGCAGCATGTCCTATGTGGATCCAAACTCATCCTGCTACAGAGGCAAAAAGTATCTGCCTCTTGCCATGATCCAGGCTTCCAGGGGATGTAAGTTTAACTGTGATTTCTGCTCGATAAAGAGCCTTTATCCCGGCGGTGTCAGACAGAAGGAGATAGATATCATAGTAAGGGAGATACGGGAAAGCAGGGAAAAGCTCGTATTTTTCATCGATGATAACCTCTTTTTTGATGAAGAAAGCGCAAAAGCCCTTTTTAAAGCAATAAAACCCTTTAAGAAGAAGTGGGCATGCCAGATAAGCCTTGAGATCGCATTTAAGGATGAGCTTCTTGATATGATGTTTGATTCCGGCTGTTTTATGGTGCTTATAGGGCTTGAATCACTGAATGAAGATAATCTTGAGATCATGAAAAAAAGTGCCAATATCGGCATTATGAGAAACGGAAAGGACGGATCGGATACCCATACTGACAATATCCTGCATCTTGAGGAGGCCATAAAGAATATCTACCGGCACAACATCATGATCTATGGTATGTTCGTCCTCGGATATGACTACGATACGGCACGATCCATAAAGGATACATATGAGTTTGCCATGAGAAATCACCTTACGGTAGCAAATTTTAATCCCCTCATGATCCTTCCCGGGACACAGCTTTTTACCAG
>JAILPG010000095.1 GCA_024699595.1 Lachnospiraceae bacterium
GTCATAAACAGCAGTCTGTTCATGCCTTCAAGCTCGAATACGCACACATGAGACAGCGGCCTTCCGGTCCTTAATCCGACTTCCTTATCGAGAACGCTCTTTAAAAAGGTCTTGGTATCCGGTACTCCCTTCATGTACATATCGGCTGTTCCGTCATGTACCAGGGATACGGCCTTTCGGCATGCAGCTTCCACATCGGGCTCATCAATGATCTCAAAAGTGGAAATATCAATGCCTTCTTCCTTTGCGATAGCTTTCATCTTTTCAGCATCTCCGACGAGGATCGCATCTGCTATCCCAAGTTCCTTTGCAGACGATACAGCCTCAAGGACATTTTTGTCCTGTGCTGCCGCTACAGAAACCTTCTTCATCGGGCAGGTTGAAAGCTTTTTCAAAAGATCGTCAAACGTTTTGCTCATTTTTAATTCTTCTCCTTATCTGTTTATAGTTACTGCTTCTTTTTCTTCATTCTCTATTTCTTCACTGTAGAAGGTAAACTGATCCTTACCGCTCCTCTTACAATGATAAAGAGCCTTGTCCGCTTTTTTGTACATATTCTCATAGGTATCATCTTTTTCATACTTCGAGATACCGATACTTGAGGATATCGAGATGCGTATGGTCCCGTCCGTATATGTGTGCCTTACGCTGTTTAAGATGGCATTTGCCTTGACCTCGGCAAGATTTGAGGCGTTGCTCATATTTTCAGGCATTACCAAAAGCACCGCAAACTCATCTCCGCCTATCCTTCCGACATAGTCATACTCCGAGAATATCCTGCTAAGCTTGCTTGCAACATCCACAAGGACATTATCACCTGTTGCATGCCCGAGGTTATCATTGACGGATTTGAAATTATCAAGATCTATTATGTAAAAATAGAAGGCTGCGGAAGGTTTTTCCTTTATTACGGCATTGACCATATCCTCCATCGTGATCTTGTTAAGAAGTCCCGTAAGAAGGTCCGTCTCTGCCTTATTCTTAAGCGTCTGTTCCTGAGCGATCTCCTCATCGGAGTTTTGGATGTTTCCGACAACCTTCTCGGTCACGCCCTTGGAATTTTTCACGAATATTCCGCTCAACTTATACCAGCTGTAATCGTTTTCCTGATTTTTAACCCTTACCTCGGTGCTGAACTTGTTCTCTCCGTCCCTTGCCCTCTTTGTCAGTATCTTGATGATATCCTGATCATCGGGATGCAGTATATCAAGCAGCGTAACTATGTTGACGGTCCCAAGCGAAGCGATATCTGCACCGAAAGTCTGCTCCACGGCACCATCAAGCTCCATTGCCCTTGAGACAGGGTTGTAGGTATAGGTTACGGCAAGCTTTTCCTTGTCTATCATGTCATATTTGGAATGCTGCTCATCCGCTTCGATCATATGCTTTATGATCTGTATGACGAGAATGATCATTGCCGCGATAGTTGCAAGGATTATTATGAAAAATGTGCTGATGCCGCTTATTATATCATCATAAGGCGCATATGCTACATCTCTGTCAAGCGTCCTTATGATCATCCAGTCATGGATCCCTACGGGAAGATAGGTAAAATATTTATCATCATTATAGTATTTGTAGCCGTAGGAACCTGTATTGTTTTCCTGTATATCCTCTGCTATATCCTCAGGCTTTACATCATCGACAAAGGTATATCTATTCAAATAATAGGCCAGAGTCTTACCCTTTGACGAACGGTTGGAATTGGAGCTTACGGCAAAAATATTGGTCTCGTCATCGACAAGCATCAGATCTCCCTTGTCGAGAGTATGCAGATTAAGCATTTCCGCTATGTTATCAGGTAAAATGATGCCTGCAAGCACTCCCCTTATGCCAGCCTTGGTACGGATCGGAGTGCAGATGGCGATCGCATTCTGTCCTTCGGAAATGACTGCAGGCTCTGATGATATCTCCGTACGTCCTTCCTTTGCTGCGATAAAAGCTTCCCAGTCTGCAACATTTCCGTCCTCGCTCTCTCCGAGAGTGCGGGGATTTCCTTCAATATCAACATAGCTGAAAGAATTGAAATAACCCTTGCTTGCGATATCGTTTGCGGATCGTAATATCTCCGTTGCATCAGAAAGATCCTCATTTTCGATCTGCCCTGCGATCCTTTCGAGAATTATCTTCTGCTCTTCAAGCTTTTCCGCAAAAGCCTCGCCGTATACTCTCGTAAGCCTCGTTGATTCCTCTTTGATGTTCTTCTCAACCCCGCTTATGAGATTCTTATACACCAGAGTCATGGAGATGATGATTATGACTGAGATCAGTATCAGTATAAAGTAGTATCTGTTTTTTCTGGAAAAAAAACCGGACATTCCACGCATATGTTTTCTCCGAAACTATCTGCATCCGGACCCGAAAGATCACAGTCGGGCCGAAATCACCGCATACACAGAGATTTTACCACTTTTGGGCAGAAATGTGAAGAAAAAAGCTGTCGTGCAAAGCCTGCACGACAGCCCTCTTTTTATCATTCAGTTTCCAGTCTTACTGCTTCTTAGCCATCTCGGCCTTGATCTTTGCGGTAAGCTCGGGAACGATCTTGTTGAGATCTCCGACTACGCCGTAATCTGCAACATCAAAGATCGGAGCATCCTCGTCCTTGTTGATAGCTACGATGATATCTGACTCTTCCATTCCTGCTACGTGCTGGATGGCACCTGAGATACCGATAGCAAAATATACATTGGGACGAACGGTCTTACCGGTCTGACCTACCTGCAGATCCTTGGGCTTCCAGCCTGAATCTACGACTGCACGCGAACATGATACTGTTCCGCCGATAGCCTCTGCAAGATCCTCAAGGATCTTGAAGTTCTCGGGTGAACCGACTCCTCTTCCGCCTGATACAAGGATCTTTGCATCCATGATATCAACGGTATCAGAAACAGCCTTAACGACCTCTTTAATGGTCACATATTTGCTGTTTACGGTAAATCCGGGATTATACTCTATTATCTCAGCCTTTGCGCCCTTAACCGGCTCGATCTTCTGCATAACGCCGGGTCTTACAGTTGCCATCTGGGGACGGTTGTTGGGGCAGGCAATGGTTGCTATGGTATTTCCACCAAATGCCGGACGGGTCATAAGCAGCTGATTGTGCTTCTGCTCGTCTTCTTTTCCGGGAATCGGCTGTAACGGGAAATCACCTATGTCAAGTACTGTACAGTCTGCCGTAAGACCTGTTGCCACTCTTGCGGATACTGTAGGACCAAGGTCTCTTCCGATTGCTGTTGCGCCCACAAGCATGATGTCGGGCTTGTATTCGTTGATTACGGATGCAAGTGCATGAGCATAGGGCTCTGTTCTGTATTCCTTAAGCTCGGGATCATCCACAAGGATAACCCTGTCTGCACCGTACTCTGCGAGTGAATCGCAAAGATCCTTAACGCCGGATCCGATCAGAACTGCCGTAACCTCTGTGTTAAGGGGCTTTGCAAGCTCTTTTGCCTTTCCGAGTAACTCGTATGAAATGCCGCTGATCTTGTTGTCAACCTGCTGGGCAAATACAAATACGCCTTTATATTCTTCTAAATTCATCCTTTTCACCACCTTCTATGCTCTGATTAAATCACATGCTTTTCCTTAAGCTTGCCAACGATATAGTCAACTGCCTCACCCGGAGAATCCGGAGCAACCTTTTCGCCTGCTCCCTTCCTTACCTTGTCGGAAGCCTTGGCGATCTTGGTAGGTGAGCCTGCAAGACCTATATTGGCATCATCAAGATCCTTAAGATCTGCTCTTCCCCAGGTGGTGATCTCTGCATTTACTGCATCAAAGATACCGCCGGGTGTCATGTATCTGGGGTCATTGAGCTCGGAAAGAGCCGTGATAAGACAGGGCATCTTAGCTTCAAGGACATGATATCTGTCATCGTACTGACGCTTTACTATAACCTTGTCTCCCTCGATCTTGAGATCCTGTGTATAGGATATTACGGGAAGTCCGAGGTGCTCAGCGATCTGAGGACCTACCTGAGCGGTATCACCGTCGATAGCCTGACGGCCGGTGATGATCAGATCATACTCAAGGTTTCTGATACCTGCTGCTATTGTTGAAGAGGTAGCCCATGTATCAGCTCCTCCAAGTACTCTGTCAGTGATGAGAACAGCCTTGTCAGCACCCATTGCAAGAGCTTCACGAAGAACGTCTGCAGCCTTCGGAAGTCCCATTGTGATGACCGTTACCTCAGCACCATACTGATCCTTTAATCGCAGTGCTGCCTCAAGACCCGCCTTGTCATCAGGGTTCATGATAGCAAGCATTGCTGCTCTGTCGAGTGTTCCGTCGGGATTGAACTTAACGCCGCCCTTTGTATCCGGAACCTGTTTGATACAAACTATAACTTTCACGATGTATTTCCTCCATTAATGTTTATTTACAGTTATATTACTTGAGAAGATTGGCACTGATTACCATTCTCTGAACTTCACTGGTTCCTTCATAGATCTCGGTGATCTTTGCATCCCTCATCATACGCTCAACGTCGTATTCCTTAATGTATCCGTATCCGCCGTGAAGCTGTACTGCCTTGGTGGTAACTTCCATAGCTACCTCTGCAGCGTAAAGCTTTGCCATTGCAGCCTCTACAGAGTAAGAGATCTTGGGATTTGTCCTGTATTCGTCTTTCTTTCTTGCAGCCTTGTACACGAGAAGCTTTGCTGCCTCAACCTTGGTAGCCATGTCAGCAAGCTGGAACTGTGTATTCTGGAAAGCTCCGATGGCCTTTCCAAACTGCTTTCTCTCGTTAACATAGTTGATAGTGGTCTCAAGAGCGCCCTCTGCAAGTCCCAGAGCCTGTGCGGCTATTCCGATACGTCCGCCGTCCAGGGTATGCATTGCGATGTTAAAGCCCTTGCCCTGCTGTCCGAGAAGGTTGTCCTTGGGGATCCTGCAGTCGGTGAAGATAAGCTCATAGGTTGATGAACCGCAGATACCCATCTTGTTTTCCTTGGTACCGAAGGTAAATCCGGGTGTTCCCTTTTCAACGATAAAGGCTGAGATCTCCTTCATCATCTTTCCGCGCTTTTCAATTTTTCCTGTTACAGCAAAGATAACGTAAACGTCTGCTTCCTTACCGTTTGTGATAAAGCACTTGGAGCCGTTTAATACCCACTCGTCACCGTCAAGTACTGCCTTGGTCTGCTGACCCTGTGCGTCTGTTCCTGCACCGGGCTCGGTAAGACCGAATGCTCCGAGCTTCTCACCCTTTGCAAGGGGTATGAGATATTTTTCCTTCTGTGCGTCTGTTCCGTAGGTCATTATGGGATCCACGCAGAGTGAAGTATGAGCTGATACGATAACGCCTGTGGTACCGCAAACTTTTGAGAGCTCCTCAACACACATAACGTATGTGAGAATGTCACAGCCCTGGCCGCCCATCTCCTTGGGAACGGGGATTCCAAGGAAACCGTACTTTGCCATTTTTTCTACCGTCTCTCTCGGAAATCTGTGATTCTCATCTATTTCCTGGGCAAGCGGCTTTACTTCCTTTTCGGCAAAATCCTTAAAAAGCTGTCTTGCCATTTCATTTTCTTTAGCTAAAGTAAAATCCATGATCTGTAAATCCTCCTAAATATTTATTTGCTGTAGTCAAAGAATCCGATTCCGGTCTTCTTGCCAAGCTTCTTTTCCTCTACCATCTTCTTAAGCAGCGGCTGAGGTGCATACTTCTCATCGCCTGTCTCGGTATGGAGCACTTCCATGATAGCAAGACAGATGTCAAGTCCGATAAGGTCAGCAAGATGAAGGGGTCCCATGGGATGTGAAGCACCAAGCTGCATTGCGATATCGATATCCTCTGCTGATGCTGTTCCTGCATCAAATACTCCGATAGCTTCGTTGATCATGGGGATGAGGATCCTGTTTACAACGAATCCGGGAGCTTCCTTAACCTCTACTGGAGTCTTTCCGATCTCAGTTGCGATAGCCTTGATCTTATCAACCATATCCTGAGGAGTATTCTCGCCCTTTATTACCTCTACAAGCTTCATCCTGTCAGCAGGATTGAAGAAATGCATACCGATCATGGGTCTGTCAAGTCCCTCACCGATCTTTGTGATCGAGAGTGAAGAAGTGTTTGATGCGAACATGCAGTCCTTCTTTACTATTCCCATAAGCTCCTTAAAGATCGACTGCTTGATCTCCATTTTTTCAAGAGCAACCTCTACAATAAGATCGCAGTCGGTACAGATATTGTTAAGACCGATAGTGATCTTTGAAAGAATCTCATCAGCCTTTTCCCTTGTGATCTTTTCCTTGCCAACAAGAAAATCCATGTTCTTTTTGATCTTATTAAGACCGCCTTCTGCATATTCTTCCTTGATATCGCAGAGACATACTTCATAACCGTCAGTCATCGCAAATGCCTGAGCGATACCTGAACCCATTGTTCCGGCGCCGATAACACCAACCTTCATTTTTGTTCCTCCTTAAACATTCTTTTATCATAAGGGAAACGCTGATAGTATCAGCGTTTCCTCAGGACTATTTATTTACGAAATCAACGATCTTAACCTTGGTGGGATCGTCCTTCTTCTTAAGGAAATTGCCCATTCCGGCTCTCTGATCCTCTGTCTCAAAGCAGTCACCGAAAAGCTTCTCCTCGATAACGAGAGCCTCGTCCATATCTGCCTCAAGTCCGTCGTTAATAGCCTTCTTGCAGTTACGTACCGCGATGGGTGCATTCTTTGCGATAGTAGAAGCCATCTTCTCTGCTGCAGCCATGAGCTTATCCTTTGCGGACACGGTCTCATTACCTTCCTCATCCTTGTCAGCCTTTACGACTTCGTTTACAAGGCCTATCCTTAATGCTTCATCAGCCTTGATATTCCTTGCGGTATAGATCATCTGCTTGGCCATGCCTGCACCGACAAGCCTTGCAAGCCTCTGTGTGCCGCCAAAGCCGGGTGTTATGCCAAGACCTACCTCGGGCTGACCAAACATTGCGGTCTCCGAGCAGATCCTTATGTCACAGCTCATTGAAAGCTCACAGCCGCCGCCGAGAGCAAAGCCGTTTACTGCAGCGATAACGGGGATAGGGAAGGTCTCAAGCTTTCTGAAAACATCATTTCCCTTCTTGCCGAAAGCCTCTCCCTCAGCCTTGGTAAGGGTGCTCATCTCTCCGATATCTGCGCCTGCAACAAAGGCCTTCTCACCTGCACCTGTGATGATAAGACATCTTACCGCATCTAAATCGACTGCATCAAGAGTCTCGTTAAGCTCGTCAAGCACCTGTGAATTAAGTGCGTTCAAAGCCTTCTCACGATTGATCGTGATGATCGCGATCTTATCCTTTACCTCATATAAAATGTATTCCATACTCATGTCTCCTGTAGTGTATGATAATTTTTACTCTTTTGCGATGCCTGAGCATGGCAGTTTGTGCCATGCATGCTCACTATTAGTCTCTCTCTACGATGGTTGCGCAGCCCATGCCGCCGCCGATACAAAGTGTTGCAAGACCCTTCTTTGCATCTCTCTTTTCCATTGCATGAAGCAGTGTGCAGAGGATACGTGCTCCTGATGCTCCTACGGGATGACCGAGAGCTATTGCTCCGCCGTTAACATTTAACTTATCAAGATCAAAGCCAAGCTCCTTGCCTACTGCTACAGACTGTGCTGCGAAAGCTTCGTTAGCCTCGATAAGATCAAAATCAGAAACCTTATAACCGGTCTTTGCAAGAACCTTCTTGGTTGCTGCTACAGGACCGATACCCATTACCTCGGGACGTACGCCAGCAAGAGCGCCTGCTACCCATGTAGCCATAGGCTTTACTCCAAGCTCTTTTGCCTTCTCTTCGCTCATTACAACGATAGCAGCTGCACCGTCGTTGATTCCCGAAGCATTACCTGCTGTTACAAATCCGTCGGGATTGATGGGCTTAAGCTTCTGAAGTCCTTCGATCGTTGATCCGGGACGAGGGCCCTCATCAACCTTGAACTCAACCATTTCTTTCTTCTGCTTTACCATAACGGGAACTATCTCATCCTCGAATGCTCCGTTTTCAATGGCTGCGCAGGCCTTTAACTGTGACTTAAGTGAGAACTCATCAAGCTCTTCCCTTGTAAGATTCCACTCTCTTGCTATATTGTCAGCAGTTGTTATCATATGATAATCATTGAATGCATCCCAGAGAGCATCTGTTATCATGGTATCTACCAAAGCGCCCTGACTCTGATCGGGACGGAGCATCCTGTAGCCGTAACGTCCGTTAGGGATAGCAAACGGAGCCATTGACATATTCTCCATACCGCCTGCAACCACTACATCGGCATCGCCTGCAAGGATCATCTGAGCTGCCTGGTTTACGCAGTTAAGACCTGATCCGCAGACAACGTTTGTTGTAACAGCGGGAACCTCAATGGGAATGCCGGCCTTGATCGATGCCTGACGTGCAACATTCTGTCCGAGACCTGCCTGGATAACGCAGCCCATGTATACATGCTCAACCTTGTCAGCGGGAACTCCGGCTCTGTTTAAAGCCTCTTTGATAACGATCGCACCGAGCTCAACCGCCGGTGTCTTGGATAATGAACCGCCCATTGTACCTATAGCCGTACGACAGGCACCTGCTAATACAACCTTTTTTGCCATGTGATTACCTCCGGAAATTGATTTTTACATATATAGAAATGAAAAAAATAAAAGA
The DNA here is from genome assembly GCA_024699595.1 of Lachnospiraceae bacterium. Next base: position 8,655 of record JAILPG010000095.1, read on the forward strand.
TTGTTATTTTTTTAACAGTCTCTGACGAAAATTATACCATAACTATTGATCAGATACAATATAAAACTGCTCTGTTCTATCAGATTGGCAAAAAAAAGTAACCGCCCTTTGCCTAGGTTAGCGGTTACTTTTTAACCCTAATTTCGGGCTAACCGTCTATCGGTAGCACCTTTTACATATATAATTTTATCAGACAAATGCCATCCTGTCAAACAGGAGAAGGCTTATACTTCGGGCTCAATTAATCCTATTGAGCCTATTCGCCTTCGGCTCATAATTCAGGCTCAATTAACCCGTAAGTGTTTCCTTTACGCTTGTAGACCACGTTTACCTGATCCGTTTCCGCATTGCAGAATACGTAGAAGCTGTGACCTAAAAGCTCCATCTGTATACATGCATCCTCAGGATACATGGGCTTAATGTCAAACTTCTTGGAGCGGACGATCTTTATCTCTTCCTCATCCTCATATTCATTATCAAGGAATTCCTGCTTGAAATTACCGCCCTCATGACGGCTGTCCGAAAGCTTGTTTTTATACTTCTTGAGCTGTCTCTCTATTATCTCTTCCACCAGATCGATGGAAACGTACATATCGTTTGAAACCTGCTCGGATCTGATGATGGAACCCTTTACGGGAATGGTAACCTCTATCTTCTGTCTGTCCTTTTCAACACTTAAGGTTACCCTTGCCTCGGTATCGGGAGTAAAGTATCTCTCAAGCTTTCCTATCTTATCCTCTACCGCTGTTCTAAGACCTTCGGTAACTTCAATGTTCTTGCCTACTATTACAAATTTCATAAAATCTACCTCACATTTTCTCTGTCCACAGTCCGGTCTGGTGTCTGTCCCACCGGCCTGTATGATCCTGAAAATACTGATCTAATAAGAGCTTCCTTAGAATATCCTTCTTACGTCAAGTATCGATCTGTAACTTGCAGTTGAAACCTTGATACCTGTCTTTGCTGTTGATGCATGTACTATCTGTCCGCCGCCGATATAGATTCCTACGTGACCGGAATAGCATACTATATCTCCGGGCTGTGCATTTGCAAGACTGCCGACACTGTAACCGCAGCTTCTCTGGGCACCTGACGAATGAGGAAGCGATACGCCGAAGTTTCTGTATACTCCCATCGTAAAGCCCGAGCAGTCTGTTCCGTTTGTAAGACTCGTGCCGCCGTATACATACGGATTGCCGACAAACTGTAAAGCGTAGTTTGCAACCGCAGAGCCTGTGCCGGAACCTGATACCGAATAAGTTACGCCGCCGCCTGAGCTCGTAGTACCCGTGCTCTGTGAGTTCTTCTTCTGAGCCTTTGCTGCTGCGGCATTTGCAGCCTTTCTGGCAGCTTCTTCCTTCTTAAGTCTTGCCTCTTCCTCAGCCTTGGACTCAGCCTTGGGGAACTCGGTGGATACAGATACAAATTCTCTTGATACCCAGCCGTCACCTTCTTCTATGGAAACCTTAACCCATTCATCTGTTTCTTCAAGTACTGTCAGTCTGTCCTCATTCGGTACGAGACCGAGAACCGAAGCATCAGTACTTGCTGCTTCTCTTACCTTAAGTGTTGTGGTATGTACCACAGCAACCCTGTGTCCGACCTCAGCTGCAAGCTGTACGGCATCCTGACCTGTTACCACATAATTACCTTTTACGTATCCGGTAACATTTCCTGACTTGATCTTGTACCAGTCACCGTCCTTGTCGAGCCATTCACCAGCCGAATGATTGTAGAGCTTACCTACAACTTCACTGTCCTCTGAAGGATTTTCCCTGACATTAACATAGCCGTCGCAGGTAGCGATGACGGTCTTAACAAGATCCGCCTCTTCTCCTTCAGCGTCAGTCTCAATACCCACCTTAATCGAAGGTGTGTCACTGGGATTTACAACAACCGGTTCTTCAATGGAATTATCCGATACAGAAGCAACGGGAACAGGCTGTACAGGCAGTGCGTCGTCTCCTGTGGGAGATGTTTCCGTAACCACTGTCGTAGCTGTCTGAACTATGGATCCGTCCGATGCATCAGATACTATCATCTGGGCCGTAGCCATAGAGCCCTGTGCAGGGAGATTTCCCGATTCTGCCGCTTCCTGGGCTTCCTTAACAGCCTTTGAAGCGGGTGTTTCTGCCTTTATAGATACGTTTACGCTGTCACTTGCGCTTGCGGTAAGAGCAACTGTGGAAGATGCGCTCTTTACAACCGAAGCATGTACGGTCTGAACTTTTTCCTTCTGAGCGTCCCTTGCTGCCTGAGCCTTGATATCACTTAAGGAGATACCGTCTCCTGATGCGAGCATTCCGCCCTCTGTCGGCAGTATGGAACTTGCCGTTGCCGCACTGACTGCGTTTATATTAGTGGTAATAAGCATTGCGCTGCATAATGCCGTAGCCGCAATTCTAATTACTCTTTTATTCATAAAAACCTCCGGATTATTTACTTTAACCCCTCTTAAACACACAAAAAATGCCTAAAATCTTTGTAAGTATATCATGAGCTGTGATTTATGTCAAATAATGTGACGGAAACCAGGTTACTATTCACAGTTCGGAATATGGACATGCAGAATTGCAAGCTTGCTTGCATATATTCTGCATGTGCATATTACGTAACTGCGGAAGCAGGAACCGCCCCTATATGAGGATTTTAGGTGCGAAGCACCGGGAGAGCTGCGAAAGCAGCGGAAAATCCGAATGGAGGTGGCGGTTACTGTGAATAGTAACTATCTATATCAGGTACTCCTGTACCGACGTGATCGCATTGGCCCCGTCGGAGACCGCCGTGGTTATCTGTCTTAATCTCTTGCTGCGTACATCACCTGCGGCAAATACACCGGGAATGCTTGTCTTACAGTCCTCGAGAGCAAGAATATATCCCTTTTCATCACATTCAATATCTTTTATATATGAAGCATTAGGCTCGTTTCCGATGGCTACAAAGATACCGTCAAGTGAAAGCTCGCTTATCTCCCCTGTCTTAACATTTTCGATGATGACCGAGCTTACACTGCCATCACCCTTTATCTCCTTTACCACACTGTCGGGAATAAACTCAATGTTTTCCGTGTTGAAAAGAGCTGTCTGAAGGGACTTCTGGGCTCTGAGCTCATCACGTCTGTGGATCAGATACACTTTTTGACATCCTCTTGATAAGAAGATCGCATCCTCAACAGCCACATCTCCGCCTCCGGCTACGGCAGTGATTTTTCCCTTAAAAAAAGCACCGTCGCAGGTAGCACAATAGGAAACGCCCATGCCCGAAAGCTCCTCCTCGCCGGGGACCGAGAGCTTCTTTGGAGAATTTCCGGAAGCAAGGATCACTGTTTTTGCAAGATATTCGCCCTGATCGGTGATAACTTTTTTGGTATCCCCGGTAAGCTCCATGCTTACAATCTCTTCCGATATCCTCTCGCATCCCATGCCGTCCACATGATCGGAGAACTTCTGGCCAAGGTCAAAGCCGTTTATTCCAGGAAGGCCGGGATAATTGTCAACCTCATAGGTGTTAAGGACCTGGCCTCCTCCCATGAAATTTCTGTCTATTAAAAGAGCAGAAAGCTCAGCTCTTTTTGCATATATCGCAGCAGTCATTCCGGCAGGGCCGGCTCCGGCTATTATCACGTCGTATATTTTTCCCATAGTGTCTCCTTGCGTTGATAGTAAAATCAGAATAAAACTCGTGGCATGCACAGACACCAAAACAGTATAAAGTGGTGACCCATGCACCGTTATGATATAATGTATAAAACAGGCTAAGATCACGTGATAACGGATCTGTCACGCATCATTTATTATACATGCAGCCGCGCCAAAACTGCAAATTTTTCCAGTTGCGGTCGAAACACCGTCTCTTTCAGGAGGATGACTATATGAATAATAAAATGGCACTTATAACAGGAGCATCAAGAGGAATAGGAAAGGCCCTTGCCGAGACCTTTGCGGCGGCAAATTACGATCTCACTCTCACCTGCATTAAAAGCGAGGAGACCATAACAGAGCTTGCAGCCTATCTGTCCGTGAGATATTCGATCTCCTGCCAGACCTTCATAGGCGATCTGTCATCCTATGATACAGTGCTGAGTCTCTTCGAAGGTATCGATGATATAGACGTTCTCATAAACAATGCAGGCATTTCATATGTGGGATTATTATCGGACATGTCCGTTGAGGACTGGAACCGCGTGATGAACACAAACCTAAGCTCTGCCTTTTATACCTGCAAGCTTGCCATTCCCAAGATGGTGCACAATAAAACAGGAAAAATATTAAACATCTCCTCGATATGGGGCAACATCGGCTCCTCCATGGAGGTAGCATATTCAGCCTCAAAGGGTGGCTTAAACGCATTTACAAAAGCACTTGCCAAGGAACTTGCCCCGAGCAATATCCAGGTAAACGCTATCGCCTGCGGTATCATCGACACAGACATGAACAAGGATCTGACA
>JAILPG010000140.1 GCA_024699595.1 Lachnospiraceae bacterium
CAGCAAATCCCATTTTATGGTACAGATTAATGCCTCTTGCGTTATCAGAGATTACTTCCAGTTCTATAACGCCAAGCTTCATCTTCTTTGCCTGCTCGACAATTCTTTTTAGCATTTCTGTCCCGATTCCCTGATTCCAGTACTCCTTTTTTACTGAAATTGAGAATTTAGCTCTATGACGAATTCTTGCTGCATAATATCCCTCTAATTCTGCTCTCGCAATAATCTGTTCGTTTTCAAGAGCTATCAAAACAACACTATTCTCCGATTCTTTACTCATAGTCAATTTTCGTCTTACGCCTTCAATCGGAACAGTAAATTCATTTTTCCCATGTATCAAATTGTCAGATTCTCCGCCCACCTGATTCAGATATAAAATCATTTTCTCCGCATCATCCGGAACAGCCTCTCTGATTATATATGTATTATTCATTTAATCCCTTATTGCACCTCCTTAACTTCGCCCAAAAATCCCGCATATGGGAATTTATACAGCATCACTTCGTTTCCGAACATATCAACTTTCTTTCCTTCTGCCGTTCCGCTTCGTATCTGCTCTGCTCCTTCGATCAGTTTATCAATAAGCTCAGGCTTTACCGGAATAGTGCCGTGCATCGCATAGATCTCATCGTACCTTCCGTCATATTCTTTCAATCGCTCAAGACTGCCGATATATGTATCCAAATTTCTGTATTTACCAAACATGAAAATATTACCGTCCTGAACGGAGTCCCCGGCGATCAGCACCCTATATCTCTCATCCAGGATCGCAATACTCCCCGGCGTATGACCCGGGTTATCTATGATCCTGAGCGGACGGTCTCCGAGATCGATCTCATCGCCATCCTTTACCGGGATGATCGTCCCCTTTCCTCCGTTATCCCTGTAATTATCTTTCTCTTCCGGACTCATATAGATTTCTTCAAATGCCCCGTTTCCGGAGATATGATCCGGATCCGCATGGGTATTGATCAGGATTACCGGAAGATCCGTCAGGCCTTCGGCCAGTTTTTTGCATCCGGAGCATTCATGCCGGTATCGATAAGCGCCGCCTTCTCCTTTCCACATAACAGGAAAAAACGTACACCACCATCTTCAAATCTCCAGGCAGCATCGTTTATCTTTATCGTTTCTGCCATCTTAAACCTCCCCTGTAACCTGCCTCTCCGCCAGTTTCCTTCCCATTTCAAAGGCCTTCTTCCGCTCCAGCGGGAATACCGTCTCACGGCGCTTCTTTTTCTCCACTGGATCAAACATCGACCATTCCCAATCAAGCTTACTGTAGTCATCCACCTGCAAAGTCTCACCACTGACCAGCTCGTCACAGGGGCCGACAAATGCACTGAAGGTCTGCTTATAGCTATTTACCAGCTCAGAATACATCGTATCCGGCGCATTGCTGGTCATGATAAAGAGAACCGGTATATCCCGCTCCCTGCAGCACGGATTCTCACGATTATAAGTAAGGCTCTGAAAGATCAGTCTTTCATAAAGGGCCCGGAAGGAGGCCGTAACATTGGAAAGATAATTCGGAGATCCGATGATCAGTCCATCCGCCTCTCTGATGGCATCCAGAACCGGCGTGAGACCGTCCCTGCATACGCAGTGTCCCTTGAACTGCTCTCTCTTACAGCCAAAGCAAGAGATGCATCCTGTATACTTTTCAAGCTTAAACAGATCAAACTGTATGATCTCTGCACCGGCTTCTTCTGCCCCTTTTGCCGCTTCAGATAAAAGGATATCTGTATTCCATCCCTTGCGGGGGCCTGCGTTCACTACCACAATCTTCTTACTCATTCAGTAACCTCCTGTTCTTTTTCCTACGCTTTCTTAGGTACCGTCAGTTTCATATATAACCCATTATTATCCATCTCAGGGCTCTCCGGAATTGTTTCACACAGGCCCTCTGATTTTAACTTTGCTGTTACAGCAAGGCAGATTGCATCTGCAATGTCATCAACATTGCATCTCAGTTCTTTTGCCTTTACATATAGATCCGGTATCCCAATCCCAGGGATGTGACGCTTTATCACCTTTAGTCTTTCATCAATACCTGCGGCATCCTTCTTACGAGTAAGCAAAACAGAGCCATTCAGTCTGGCAAAATCAAGTTCCGGATGACTTTCATCTATCCTGTTCTTAAACTCCGGATGCGCTGACATAAACTCATCAACTTCCCGGATCTTAGGTATGATAGCTGAAGCTTGTTTCGGCAAACTTTTTCCTAATGTTTTGATATTAGCTTTCTTCTGCTCTTCATAAGTTTCTTTATATACCGCTTCCCTTGAAGGCACCGGAAAAAGTGTGTATCCTCTGGGCTTTAACTCTTTCCTTGCAATATCATCAGGTCTGAGTTGTTCATCAGAATCACGCAGCCCAATTACCATATCTATCAGAAATGTACTGTAATCCGGATAGGTTTCCAAGATCTCACCAATCGAAGATAATCTTTCTATTTTGAGCGCACTACCAAGGACAGCAACAATCCATCCTCCCTTACAGCCATCTGCTCCCAAGAAAAAAATATTATCGGAATCTTTCATTTTTGCTAAAACCCCTTATTTACCCATGCTTTTTGCAATAATACATTTATAGGCTCCACATTACTGTCATAGACCTCATGAAAACAGGAATCTCAAATACCATAAAGGCCGTGATGTCCCCGACATCACATTGCAAATGAGCGCAAATCCTTTTAAGCACATCCATTAATACAGCCCATCCTTTCGGTCAGCCGACATACATGGTTGCATGGGTTACGATTGCTGCGATTTCCTCCTTACTGACTCCATGCGCCTTGGCATTTTGAAGATGGTATGTCAAGGATGCATCCGTGATGCCCGAAGCCATAAGACTCACGACTGTGATAATGCATTTTGTCTTTACATCAATGGCTTCCTCGTTCCATCCTTCGTCAAAAAGCACGTCATCATTCAGATGCGCGAACATTGGCGCAAAATCTCCAAGCTGATCTCTTCCTGCTGTCTGTACTATTTTCTCTGCCATCTTATTTATCTCCTCCTATGATCTTCTGTGCTCCTGTAGTCCATACGTGTTTCTTCGCTGCGTCGTTCCTCTTGTTCTGCGCCATAACACCGGCAAGCGGGTGAGGTACATACGGTTCTTCAAGATATTTCAGTTCATCATCCGTAAGTTCCAGATCTACAGCCTTTGCGGCTCCTGGGATATGATGAAGTTTGGTTGCTCCAACCACAGGAGACGTCACTTTTGTAAGGAGCCACGCCAGAGATACCTCCGTCATGGTCACACCATGTTTCCCGGCAAGCTGTGCCACACGATCAATGATCACTGCATCCTGCTCCGCTGTAGCATCATACTTAAACTTCGCATAGGAATCCTCTGCAGCTCTCGTAGTATCACCTTCGCCCGGCTTTCGCGAAAGCCTTCC
>JAILPG010000142.1 GCA_024699595.1 Lachnospiraceae bacterium
CATTCCCACGGGCACGCTGATCCCGCTGGAGGTCAGCCTGTGCTGCTGGTCCTCGACGGAACGGGCACCTACTGCCACATAGATAAGCAGATCATCGAGATAAGCGTAGTTTTCCGTGTACAGCATTTCGTCCGCACATGCGAAGCCGGTTTCCAACACGGCGCGCATATGCAGATGTCTGGTGGCCTCGATGCCTTTGAACAGATTTGGCTTCTCTGTAGGGTCAGGCTGATGCAGCATTCCCTTATATCCTTCTGCATTACTTCTCGGTTTGTTGGTGTATATTCTTGGAACGATGAATATACGATCTTTAACCTTTTCCTGTACCGGTACAAGTCTTCTTATATAGTCAAGGACAGATTCTTCATTATCTGCGGAACATGGACCGATTATCAGTATCAGTTTGTCGCGCCTTCCTTCAAAAATGGATACAAGCTCAGCCCTCCGTGTCTGTATAGTTTCATTCATCTTTGCTGTCAGCGGATACATCTCCTTAAGCTCCGCGGGTATCGCCAGCTGTCTTTCATACATCATTCCCATTTTTTCTCCTCCTGTGCTGTATTTAGCGTGATACTACTGCAAATGTTGTTATGTTGTCATCTTTCTCGTTTATCTTTTCATCCAGTACCTTCAGGCCGTATCGTGCCGCAGTCTCGAGGGATGCTATGGCGGCAAATGACATATCCTGCCGGTCGATCACTTCCTGTGCGGCGACAGCGGTGTTGGTCGAACTGATCGTGTTATATCCGTGCGATGTGATATATTTATCGCATTGTTCCAATGCTTTTTTCTGGCTGATAACAGTCTTTATGTCGCTGATCCTGCTTCCCCGAAGGCCTATAAGGTTCTGTACGACCGGAAGCGGATATGTATCGATGATATGCAGATCACCTCTTTTAAGTAATTCATTTACTTCCTTTACTTCACCGGCGTAGCTGTTTGTGACCGGAAGAACAGCAATGTCACAATTGCCGGCAGTCACAGCTTCGTATGCTCTGCTGAAATTCTCGAAGGGAACGTACAATTCATCCGGAAACCGTCTGCGGGCAGCCATGTACGCAAAGCACCCTTCAATCCCGCTGTAAGCTATCTTTAACATTTAAGCTTTTTCTCCTCTGCAGCAATATAAAAGCGGCCCGGAACTGTTTTCCGGACCGCTGTAAGTTCAACCTATGATGTCGTGCATCACAAATTACCCTTACCTCGGTCCGAAGTAAAGGTAAAAAAGAAGAATGCACTTGTTGTAAGTATTGATCTGTTCATGGCAGTAACTTTAACACGCTTTATCTGAAAAAGCAATCATTTTTTCTTCGTACATATTCAATATCAAAAAATGAGAAAATATGCATGGTGCAATGTCTGATGATATAATGCAGATGTATAAATGCTTGATTTGGTGTATCTATTCAATTCAGCTTATGCTGTATGACAATATCATGACGACTCATTTTCATGGGCCATCTGATTATACGACTATGAGCTATTTTTTTGGAGGATCTGGGGGATCTCACACCTGAGGAGATAGGTGATAAACCGGAACTCCCTGAATTGCTGATATCAAGGAATATGGCAATGTTATATGATAAAATGCGTGTCATAATCCTCGATAAGAAAACAAATAATATCAGATCATAGAACATTATAACATGGCGGAGTCAAAACGGTGACAGGAAGAACTGTTAGGAAAATATGAATACTATGGAAAATATCACTCCGACGACAGAATTCCTTAAGGACAATATTTCCAAATGCGAGGATATAAAAGACCTTAAAGAAACAGTATTCCCAATGCTTGAAACGCAAAAAGAGCAATGGATGGAAAAGATATCCGGGATGATAGAACAAAGCAGGCTATCTAAAACTGCTTTTGCCAAGAGCTGCAATGTAAGCCGCGTAGCCATAGATAAGTGGTGCAAAGGCGCTATCCCTAAAAACAGGGAGACATTTTTACGCATAGGATTGACTGCCCGTTATGACCGTAAAGAGCTTGACCGGCTCTTGCAACGCTATGGGGGATATCCCGCACTGTACCCCAAGACCCTTGAAGATTGCATATGTATCTTTATAATCAACCAGAATTTTGTTGAAAGCTGGGCAGAGAAATACCAGGAGATACTTGATAAGATAAAAACAGGAATTCTATCGGGGAAAAGCGCGCCTGCAAATGATATCGATACGGTATTCATTGACAATAAGCTCGGTGATATCCAGAGCGAAGATGAATTAGGAAAATTTATTGCTGAGAACATAGCCGCCTTTTCAACTGCATACAATAAGTTCTATGCCTATGTGGAGATGTGCATAGTAGCTAACTATCAAGGTTATGCTGACAGCGTTTTTGAGCTTGCCGAGGGTCAGGGCTGGTCATCATCACTTCGTCAGTGTGTATCAGCCATAAGGCAAAAGAAATGGTACCCGACCAGAAATAAGATAATATCTTTAGGTTTGCATTTGAGCATGGATCACGAGCAGATTAATGAATTATTGCAGCTCGCGCATATGGAACCGCTGTGTGCCAAGAACATTTTTGAGAGCGTTATCATGTTTATCCTGGATGATGCAAGTTTAAATAACATATTGGAAAAAGAAGACGAAGAATACGATCCTGACGAGCTTTGCAGGTATGCCAGGGATGTCTTAGAAGAATTAGAGCTGCCGGAGATTGATGTTTTTATTTCGGAGCTGCCGGAGAATGAAGATGAATAATGAAACTTTGATAGTGATAGAGAATAACGTGATAAACTTTTATCCGCTAAAAGAACGAAAGATCTGGAAAGTAGGCAGGTCGTCAAAAGGAAACGAGCCTGATATAAAACTGAGCTCGCCATCGGTAAGCCGGAAACACGGAAAATTTCAGAACTTGGATGGCTACTGGTTCTACAT
>JAILPG010000143.1 GCA_024699595.1 Lachnospiraceae bacterium
TACTCTTTTTATCCTGACCATTATCCTGGTTGTTTTTTCCATGACCATTATTGTTATAGTCAGACTTGCAAAAAAGGCTGCCGAGAGTGACGAGCTCCGCAAGGCAAAGGACATTGCAGACCACTCAAATGCCGCAAAAAGCGATTTCCTTGCAAATATGTCTCATGAGATCCGCACTCCGATAAATGCCGTTCTCGGCATGAACGAGATGATCCTGAGGGAAAGCCTCAGTTCAAGGGATTATCTTCCGTCAGACAGGGAATTGATCCGCAAAAGCTTTGCTGAAATATGCAATTTTGCAGGGAACATAGAGAGTGCAGGCACCAATCTGTTGTCTATAATAAACGATATTCTTGACTTTTCCAAAATAGAAGCCGGAAAGCTTGAGATAGTTGAGGGCAGATACAAGCTCAGCTCCGTGCTGAATGACCTTTGCAATATGATATCCTTTAAGGCAAAAGAAAAAGGTCTTAAGTTCAAAGTGGATGTGGATCCGGCCATTCCTGATGACCTGTACGGTGATGAAGTGCGATTCAGACAGGTTATCACCAATATCCTCAACAATGCCGTTAAATACACGCATGAAGGCAGCGTCCATATGAGCGTGGAGAAAAAGGATGCCGAGCAGATGAAAGACGGTCGTGCGGTATACCTTGTCATAAAGATTAAGGATACCGGAATAGGGATAAAAGAGGAGGATATTGACAGGCTTTTTTCGAAATTCGAGAGAATGGATCTTGGTAAAAACAGTACGGTTGAAGGAACCGGTCTGGGGCTTGCCATAACAAAGAGCCTTCTTACCATGATGGGAGGAAGCATAGAGGTGGACAGCGAATACGGCAGGGGTTCGCAGTTTACGGTCATCCTTCCCCAGGCGGTGATGTCGGATGAGCCTGTGGGTGATTTTAAGACGAAATATGAAAAAAGCATGCTTGAAAGAAAAGCATATACCGAAAGCTTCAGAGCACCGGATGCCTACATCCTGGTGGTTGATGATACCAGTATGAACCTGACGGTGGTAAAGGGGCTTTTGAAAAACACGGATATAAATATTGAAACAGCCGGCGGCGGCATTGAGGCCGTTAACATGGCTACGAAACTGAAGTATGATCTGATCCTGATGGACCAGCGTATGCCCGGGATGGACGGAACGCAGGCTATGCATAGGATATTGGAATTTCAGAACGGCCCCAATATCGATACGCCCTTTATCTGCCTGACCGCAGATGCAGTCAGCGGTGCCAAGGAAAGATATATGCAGGAGGGCTTTACGGATTACCTTACCAAGCCCATAGACTATGAAGCGCTTGAAAGAATGCTTGTAAAATACCTTCCAAAGGAAAAGATCCTGCCCGGAAAGATCAACGCAGAGCAGCAGGCATTTGCGGATTCACCTGATATGAGCGGCATACTCGAAGCTGCAGGGGTGGATACAAAAGCAGGACTTCTTTATTCCCGAAACAGTGAAGAGTTTTACAGGTCGGTCCTGGAAGAGTATCTGAATAACTCACGTGAAAAGGAAAAAGGGCTTGAAAAGTATCTTGAGCAGAAAAACTGGAAGGATTATTCCATACTCGTTCATGCTTTAAAGAGTACATCCAAGATGATCGGTGCGGTGGAGCTTTCTTCAATGGCGGCCGATCTTGAAAAGGCATCGGATGCAGCGGATGAGGAAACTGTTGTAAAAGGTCATCCCGCAATGATGAAGGAATTCATCAAACTGACAGATGCCATTAAGGAGGCTACGGGATATGAGCCGCCGGAAGCAGATGAAGATACGGCAAAGGAAGAAGATGACGAAATACTGGAATTTCTGCCGCAGTAGCAAAAACAGCCTTCCGTCATAGAGCGATCCATGAGATTGTTTGTACAATTTATACAAAAATAGTATAAAACCGGATACAATCCGGAAATCTGCTTGCATTGAATGCGATTTTCGTGATATATTAGTTATCCGTGAAATCATTATCCTTGCTTTCTCCGTTAGTGGGAAGGCCAGAGACCAAAAGGAGGTAGCGCGATGAAAAAGTATGAACTTGCACTTGCTCTGAGCGTCAAGATCGAAGATGATGAAAGAGCCGCTTTGCTCGATAAGGCAAAGGGCTACATCGAGAGATTCGGCGGCCAGATCTCAGGTGTGGATGACTGGGGTAAGCGCAGACTTGCTTACGAAGTTGACCACATGAAAGAGGCATTTTACTACTTTATCCAGTTTGATGCAGAGCCCGGTGCTCCGGCAGAGATCGAGAACCGTATCCGCATCATGGAAAACGTAGTACGGTTCTTGATCGTTCGAGCAGACGAAGAATAGAAAGGGAATCGATATGAACAAAGTAATTCTGATGGGGCGTTTGACCCGGGATCCGGAAGTGCGTTACTCACAGGGTGAGAACGCTATGGCGATTGCCAGATATACATTGGCGGTAGACAGAAGGGTAAGCAGGAACAATCAGGGTGCTGACCAGCCTACAGCGGATTTTATCAGTTGCACTGCCTTCGGAAGGCAGGGAGAGTTTGCAGAGAAGTATCTCCATAAGGGAATGAAGATAGCGATCGAAGGACGAATTCAGACCGGAAGCTATACCAATAAGGATGGCCAGAAGGTTTACACTACGGATGTAGTGGTTGATAATCATGAGTTCTGCGAGAGTAAGGGTCAGAGTCAGGCAGGCGGATATGCACCTGCTGCGGATCACGGCGCAGCACCTGATGACGGCTTTATGAATATCCCCGACAGCGTGGAGGACTTACCTTTCGGCAACTGATGCCCCTTTGGATGCATCACGAATGGAGGTAATAAAATGGCTTTTAACAAGACAGACAGGCCGGATTCTCCCATGAAGAGAAGAGGACCGATCCGCAGACGTAAAAAAGTATGCGTATTCTGTGGCAAAGACAACGAGATAGACTACAAGGATGTAAACAAGCTTAAGAGATATATCTCTGCGCGTGGTAAGATCCTTCCCAGACGCATCACAGGTAACTGCGCAAAGCATCAGAGAGCTTTGACTGTAGCTATCAAGCGTGCTCGTCATCTTGCACTTATGCCTTACGTAGCTGAATAAGGATCTGTAAAGTATCAGTCATTTCAGAGCCGGTCGATGACCGGCTCTTTTTGATCTGCGCTATTCACAGCCCGTATCTTACGTGCAAGCACGACGATTCGGTCTGTAAATCCATATCAACTGTGAATAGAAACAGGTGATCATGTTATTTTGTTACTATTCACAGTAACTCCCCATTCATCTCGCAGCCGAGTCGCTTCGCGACCCTACTGCCGCTGCCGCGGCTGTCTTCTCGCGACCTGTGAAGTCCCCGCTCCGCAGCTATGATATACATTCACAGCCCGTATCTTACGTGCAAGCACGACGATTCGGTCTGTAAATCCATATCAACTGTGAATAGAA
>JAILPG010000144.1 GCA_024699595.1 Lachnospiraceae bacterium
GTATAATAAGAAATTTTCCTTCGTTTCGTTTTTCAGTACATCGATCGTAAAGAAGGAATCGTCGGATCTGAATGCTTCCTGTATCCTGTCAAACTGCGCTATCCAATAATCCTTGTCGCTCCTTACGTCCGCATGCTCGGGCTTGTCATACAGACCAAGCATCGCACTGATAATGGTCTGAAAATCGACCACCAGGCTGTCTCTGTAGCTGTAAGCTATCTCTCTTTTATCGCAGATGAGCATATCGCAGTAGTCATCAATATTCCCTATCATCATCTGCATGCCTTCCTTAAGAGTTGCCATATCTTCCTCCTCCTATACTGTATAGTTCATGCTCATAACGGGTTTTTTTGCCCTCATGAAATGATACATCGTCGTTCCGTTGTTTCCGTAGAAGCCGTCACAAAGTCTTACCATGAACCCGTCATCCTCTCCGTCATCAAAGATGCCATAATCCTCGCTTATGAACTCATCGATGAGCTTCCTGTATTCCTCATAGAGCCCCGCGTCAAACTCCGCAAGGTGTTTATCTATATTTACATCGGGATGATAGTACATCATCACCGTATCGGTGTTTTCCTTAAAGAGCGAAAAGATGCTTTCAAGCTTTTTGATCGCAACATCTTTATTCTCTATCAGTCCGCTGATGCTTATGTATACAAGTATCAGCTTCTTCCTGTTTCCGTTCTTATCGTTTAGGGCCTCTATCCACTCCGGAGCAAGCTCTTCATCCTCCACATGAGGATACTCGGGGATCTCCTCTCTCGTCCTTCCGCCCGAGACGATCTTTCTCTCCCACATGCTCCTTGTATTCTCTCCTGCCCATTTAGTCAGGGATTCTATATATCTCTGTCTCATGTTCTCAGACTGCACTATCACTTCATCGGCTCTTGCAACGCCTGGAGTGTTTATGCAAAATTCCATCATTTTTTCTGCCTTTACGTCATCATCCCCATAGTCGTCCGTTAATATGCAGGATACATATATGAGCTTTTTGGAAAATACCCTCAGTCTGCTGGTATAAAACATCGGATGTACTACCATATGGGCGTCAAAGGTATCATAAGGTGTATCAAAATATACCACATCCGGTTTCTTCCCGAAAAAGTCATATTTATCAAAGCCCGTGATCTCAACGTAACGTGAAAGCTCTGCCGCCTCATAATGTACTTCTTCCGATATTCCGAGTGTATTCGTCCTGTAATAATACGGGATAGGGATCACGTATACGGTATTATCAGGATCTGCCTTTGCCTTTTCATATTCCTTTTCCATGAATATCCAGTTTTCGGCCTTGGCAATAAGAAAGATAACGTCCTTGGGGACTTTATCGTCAGCTTTTACAGTATCATCCATGTCTTTTACCTCTAAGGTCTCAAATTTGCAGGTTGTCCACGGCGCCTCATGAATCTCATCAAGAAGTACGTTCTCCTGTCTGATATACACGGGATATTCGTGCGTTCCACCGCCCCTGTAGGGCTTCATATAATTACCGAACACCCTTCTTAACATCTCATCATAATGAAGAGGTACAGGTACTTCCAGAAATTCGTAGTTTAGGTATATGAATTCTTCATAGTACTCCTTGGGAAATACCGCCCGGTAACCATCCCTGGTACAGTATGCTCCCATCTGAGCCGCACAGTCTGCATCCTCATATTTTACCCTTGCAAGCACATTCTGGCACATGATCTCGGCCTGCTGTGCTATGGGTTTAGTCCTTGAAAAGGTACGGTTTAACTTCTCCTCAAGATATGCGATATTAAAATGATATTCCGAAACATCTGCATAAAGAGCGTCTTCATCAACACTGCTTGCAAGACTGTGCAGGTGACTCACAAGCTCTTTCTCTTCCGCAAGCTCTTTCTCATCCCTTGGCATATAGTCAATCGGTATGATGTCAACCCCGTTTATATACGGGAAGCCGTGATTTGCTTCAAGAAAATCCGCTGCAAGCTTGAGCTTTGTATTATTAACCACTCTTGAAAGGGAATCTATATAATCATGATTGTTATAGACATTGGCAACATTATACTCGACGGGAAGCTCCGTTTTTGCATATTTTAAGAACTTCTCATAATCTCCTCTCATCATGGAGATATCGACATCATCATCCCAGGGAATATATCCTCCGTGGCGCACGAGTCCAAGCATCGTGCCCCAGTCCATCCACCATCTCAGATTATGCCTGTTGCAGATTATGGCTATCTCATTTAAGACATCAAGAATAGACGCCCAGCATCTCTTCATCTTTGCGGGCACGTAAAAACCGTCTATTACCTCACTGTCAAGAAAATATTCGGGTATCTGCATTACCTTCCTCTTTCACCCTGTTTATTCACGAAAAAGATATCCTTAATATCCTCTATGAATATCTCTTTTTCATGTCTTATCAGATCTCTGTATTCCCTGAAATCATCTATCCTTTTATCATAATCGTTAAGACAGGAGTCTATAATCTTAAGAGCCTCTTTTGTATCTCCATCTGTCTCGTCGATCTTATAACCCGGATCTATCGGAATATCCTTATCGTTTGCGGCTGCGCCCTTCATTCCGGTAATGACTATACAGCCGCTTATTGCAGCTTCCCTCGGTATACGGTCTTTGCCCGGATGATTACCAAAATCAATATATACCTTAGCAGTCTCCAGAAGATCCCGGACCTGCGCAGTCGTCATATTTTGTATCGGCACAAATTCCATATTATCTGAGTCCTCTATAAGCTTTTTTGTATATTCGTAGCCTTTTTTGGGATTATAGATGACGATATCTTTCTTTTCTTTTTGAAGAGCTGTATCAGCCTTTTCTATAAAAGCATCATTAAGATAATCGGAAAGCCTTACAGTCTTTCCTTCATCCGCTCCATTATAAAGCAGGTACTTATGTGCATATTCGGACTGATAAGCGATCACATCATAATTCTCACAGATTTCTTCAGTCTTCTTTTGAGGATCCAATCCCGAATTATTGCAGGCAGTGAAGAAATTATCAACTGAAAGCCACCAAAACATCTTTTTTATCGGCGAAGTGCCGGATATTTCCAATGGCCAGCCCTCAGGCACCACCAAAAGATTGGCGCCGTCATGTCTTACCTCATCAATAGTTCTCACCCTGCCGTACACATATTTTTCAAGCTCGGGATGAGAAAGGATCTCTCCGTCCCCTATGGGGATATAGGTAATATAGGCATCTCCTCCTAAAGAGTTTATATGATACACAAGCTGATGCAGCAGTTCAGGTCCTCCGGTCTTAATTGCTCTGGGACATAAAACGAACACTTCTTTGTATCTCTTTACGAGGCTCTCTGCGTCCGGAAGCAGTACCGGATCGTGTTTTTTTAATCTAAATAATAGATATGTATTATCAGTATCGGCATTCACCCTGACATTGTTTGCTGATAATATCTCATATCCGTTTCTGATAAAAGCGTTGGAACAGATATCTATAGATGTCCGTTTTGATACCGCATAGACATGATCACAGCTGATTCCATACAGCCTTCCTGACATATCATCATTAATAATGTCGTCACCTATGATAAGACAGTCACAGTATATCTCCGACGATATATCATGAAGGGTAAGATCCTTAACCTCTGCATCTTTGTAAGCGACATTTATCAGCTGTGAAAAATAGGAAACATCCCGTCCTATAAGTCCTATGCTTTTTATTCCCTTTAGCCTGTTTAAGAGAACCAGGTCATAATCATCATATTTCATAATTCATTACCATCACGGGTTTATGCGCCCGCATACAGTGATACATCACGGTACTGTTATCACCGTAATAACCGTCACACAGCCTTACCATGAAATTATCATCCGTTCCGTCATCATAGATACCCTGATCCTTAGCTATAAACTCATCAACAATCCTCCTGTACTCCATATACAGCCTGTTATCAATCTGCGGAAGATGTCTTTCTATGTTTGCATCTGGATTATAATACATGACTACCGTATCCCTGTTTTGATCAAACAGATCAAAGACCGCTGTGAGCTTATCCACCGCATTCTTTTTGGATTCGATCAGGCTGCTTAAGGCTACATGGAAAAGCAGCACTTTTCTTCTGCTGCCATCAGCTCCTTTTAGCGCTTCGATCCACTCCCCTGAAAGCTCCTCATCTGTGACCGGCGGATATTTTATAACATCATCCGCATTTGGTCCGCCTGAAACAATCTTTTCTTTCCAGATATTCTCAGTATCATCTCCGGCCCACGCAGTCAGGGAGTCTATATATCTCTGCCTGATGTTTTCCGACTGCACCATAACCTTATCAGCTCTTGATACTCCGGGAGTATTGATACAGTGAGACATCATCAGCTTTGCCTTCTCATCATCAGCATCATATTCATCTACAACAATGCAGGAAATGTATATCAGTTTCTTTGAAAAAAGCTTCAGCTTATCTGAATGAAACATAGGATGAACGTACATATATGTATCAAAATCGTCATATGGTGTGTCAAAATACACGATGTCCGGATGTCTTCCATAAAAATCATATTTATCAAAACCTGTTATCTCCACAAGCTTTGATAGCTCAGCACCCTCATAACGAACCTTTCCATCAGGCTTTAACAGATTATTTTTTATATAATAGGGAATGGGGATAACAAATACATTGTTTTCCGGATCAGACTGGGCTATTTCATACTGCCTTTTTATATATGACCAATTGGAAGCTTTGGTTACCAGGAAGACCACATCACGGGTTTTATTTTCGTTTGCTTTATCAACCGCTTCCTTTCTGACATAATAATCAGCAGTATCATTCTTATTATAACTGTATGACTCGATCAATTTACGACCGAGCTCCGTCATACACACTTCTTCATCAGCAGCATAGTTAGGATACAGATGTGTTCCACCTGCCCTATATGGTTTCATATATATTCCAAATATTCTTTTTAACATAATGTCATAATGAAGTGGAACCGGGAGTTCAAGGAACTCAAAGGGAAGAGTGATCAATTCGTTATAATACGCTTTTGGACTAATCGCTCCAAAATTATCTCGAGTAATATGTGCTGACATTGCCGTTGCATATTTAGCTTCTGATTTATCCACATTTTTAATGTAACTGTCATTAAACTGCCGTAACTGCTGGGCCAAGGGTTTATCTTTTTTAAAATGGTATTTTGATGTGCGCTCAAGGGTATCTATAAAATCCTGATGCTCTGGCATATCATTATATGAAAGTTCCTGTGAGATAGCATCAGCAAATTTATCAACAGGTATTACAATATCCTTTATATACTGGTCTATTACCTCAGATATATAATCTATTACCATTATGTCTATCCCAGCAGGATAAGGAAATCCGCTATTGTTAAATAAAAAATCTTTATCATTGGT
>JAILPG010000179.1 GCA_024699595.1 Lachnospiraceae bacterium
CTGTACTGTCTGCCGGTGTGCTTGCACCCTTCATAGGCTATTATTTTACCGACTGGAACAGAGAAGCGCTTGCATGGACTGATTTTTACCACTTCCCTGCCGAGACTGACAGGGAGATCTTAAATGCGATCACGCTGATCGTAATCCTGATATCGCTGTATGCTATCATAAAACGCAAGCTCTTAACCCA
Source organism: Lachnospiraceae bacterium (assembly GCA_024699595.1). Next base: position 191 of record JAILPG010000179.1, read on the forward strand.
GTTCGGAAGGGGCATCTTTTTCATGGGCTTTACATCGATGCTCATGGCGCTTCCGATCTTTCCATGGTTCTTATTCCAAAACGTTCCCTATGTGGACACCTTTCTATCGATGATGCAGTATCCGATGAGGTTTCACTTCCTTGCGGCTCCGTGTATGGCCTATGTGGCTTCGGAGGCTATCTGTTCGCACATGGATTCGAGGACGAAGCTTCGCCGTAAGATCACCTATTCCATCATGGCTCTTCTTGGGATAGGTGTCATAATCAATTTCTACGATCATTTTTCCTCGAGGAAGCTTTTCTACCATCCGGCTGTCGGGGAGATCAACACGATCATGGAGGATTACCTTCCGGGCGGTACTTTGACTGAGTGGTATGCGACCGATACCGGCGAGTTTTCCGACTATGACCAGGTCAGAGCCTTCTCGTATTCCAAGGTTAATTCGCATATTGACTGTACTTACACGGCTGACTCTGATGGTCAATATATGGATTTTCCGCTGTTTTATTATGACGGATACGTGGCTTATGATCAGAACGGGCAGCCTCTCAGGGTCGAAAAGGGAGAGAAGAACAGGGTCAGGGTGTATCTTAATGCCTCTGATCAGGTGGAGGAGCTGCATCTTCGTTTTGAGGTTAACCGAATATATACTTATCTGTTCGCATTTTCGCTTTTGGCGTGTCTTATCTGGTTTGCGTACTATTTCATCTATATCGGCCATATCGCTGTGAGATCCGGAAGGATTGTAAAGGGTGGAGGATCGCCTGATGGGGCTGTATGATTCGGAAGGATTATGAGGGATATCGGATCATCCGACGGAACGATATGATCCGGAAGGATTATGGAGAAGTGAGCATAAAGGATGGATGAAAGTACCTCTTTCAGGATTTGCCTGTCCCCTTGATTCATGCTATATTAAGCGTGAATTTAGGGGATTTTTTTACTCGAGGTTTTCATATGCTTCTTTGTGATCATCATCTTCATTCCGAATATTCTTTTGACAGTGAGCAGAAAATGGAGCCTGTCTGTGAAAAGGCAGTTGAGCTCTCCATTTCGAAGATCTGCTTTACGGATCATATAGAGTTTGCAGGGATTCCGGGGAATGATGTCTCAATGGAATCAGACGATACCCCTTGGTCGGATTTTGACAGGCGCAAAAAAGAGATCGAGCGTCTCAGGGATAAGTACAGTGGCAGGCTTACCATTCTTAACGGCGCGGAGATCGGGCAGGGGTACAGAGCGTCGGATCTTTGCAAAAGGCTTATATGTGAAAACGGTTTTGATTTTGTGATAGGCGCGATACATAAGCTTACCGGAAACATCGGGTGTTCGAAGTATACGTACACCTTTGAGAATTACACTCCGACGATAAATGCCTATTTTGATGATGTAAAGAGCCTTGTGTCGGATACGGAATACACTGTGCTTGCGCATATCACCCATCCATTCAGATATGTACCTGATGAGATCCTCGTAAAATACCCCATAAACATCTGGGAAGAGAGGTTCAGGGAGATCTTTGAGATTGTTGTAAAGAGAGATCTTGCTATCGAGATAAACACCAGCGGCTACCGTACGAAACTTAATACCGCTATGCCCTCACTTGAGATACTTAATTGGTACAGGGAGTGCGGCGGAAAAAGAGTATCCGTAGGTTCTGACGGCCACTCCGTAAGAAGTGCGTTTCTCAATCTTAAGGATGGGTATGAGCTTGCTGAGGCGGCGGGGCTTAGTGTTATGAATTAATAGATTTTGGAGCGTGGCATTAGGAGCCTGATCTGAAGCCCTTTACTCCGGGTAATTACAGGTATTAAAAGAATATATCAGGGAAATATCAGTAACATCATGAACACTTCACTTTATTTATCACAGTCATATCAGGATTCATGGAGCGATTATCAGAGATCGCTCAAGACACCTTCATTTCCCGTCTGGGACTATATCATACTGACTGCCAGTAATGAGCACCAGGCTGAGTGTTTCAGGCTGCAGATCGATGCAAGGAAGGATTTCCTTCCGGAGAAAACAAAGATCGTCATAATCCCCGACGAAGGCGGAGTAAGGGTCGGAAGCGGCGGTGCTACGCTTTCTGTCCTTAAATATCTGAGACAGCATGAGCCGTCATTTGAGGGCTTAAGGGTTCTGGTACTTCACTCCGGTGGAGACAGCAAGCGTGTGCCTCAGTACAGTGCGCTTGGAAAGCTTTTTTCTCCTGTACCGCACAGGCTTCCCGACGGCCGCAGCAGCACGCTGTTTGATGAGCTGCTGATCGCTATGTCTGCCGTTCCCGGGAGGATCCATGAAGGCATGCTGCTATTGGCAGGCGATGTGCTGCTTCTGTTCAATCCTCTTCTGATTGACTGGTCGGGCAGGGGTGCCGCAGCCATAAGCTTTAAGGAGGATGTTAATACAGGAAAGAACCATGGCGTATTTTTGCGGGGTTCTGATGGGAATGTCAGGAGCTTTCTGCACAAGCAGAGCGTGGATACGTTACGGGAAGTTGGCGCGGTAAACGATAGTAACGCCGTGGATATCGACACGGGCGCGATCCTGTTTGGCGTTGACCTGCTGGGGAGCCTCTGGAGTCTCATATCCTCTGGGGATGTCCTTGATGAGGATAAATACAGGGCTTTTGTAAATGATAAGGTGCGGTTAAGCCTGTACGGTGATTTTGAATATCCGCTTGCGGCTGACAGTACGCTTTCGGATTTTTACGAGGAAAAACCGGAGGGTGAGTACAGCCACGAGCTTCATGACTGCAGGACGGCTTTATGGAATGCCCTTAGATCTTACCGCCTTAAGTTGTTAAGACTTGCTCCGGCTAAATTCATTCATTTTGGAACAACCGGCGAGATATTAAAGCTCATGGGATTCGGACTTTCGGATTACAAGGATCTTGGTTGGAGCCGTATAGTAAACAGCTCGGCCGAGAATTGTGCCGGTTACAATTCCGTTTCTGATCCCGGTGCGGAGATCGGTGAGGGCACTTATCTCGAGGTTTCCTATGTTCATGGTGATGCAAAGGTCGGAAAGAACTGCATCCTGTCATACATCGACATCCGGGATGAAGTTATCCCCGATAATGTGGTGCTTCACGGGTTAAAACAGTCCGACGGGAAGTTTGTGGCAAGGATCTACGGCGTCGATGACAATCCCAAGGAGAATAAGCTGTTTGGAAAAGAACTTACGGGTGATCTGTGGAAAGAGGGAGATTCTCATACTCTCTGGAATGCCTGTATCTATCCTGAGAAGGATACGATACGTGAGGCCGTGGAGTCCGCACTTGAAATATATAGGATCGTAACGGGTGATGGATCATTTTCCGGTGACAGTACTACAGATGGTGATGAGCCTTCTAGGACTAATTCTGTGGCTGGTAATCTGCTTCCCCGTGGCAAGTCTATGGCAGCAGGTTTTCATGATGCCGATCCCGAGGCTATTCTTAAGTGGAATGAGCACATGGAAGAGCTTGTTGCGATGAATGAGGTATACAGGCTCATAGATAACCACATTCCAGCAGAGCAGGCCGAGCTTCCTGCATCTCTGTCAAGAGTCCAGAGGCAGTGGCTTAACGGAAAGCTGCTTAAGGCTGATTTCAGCGAGGCGATGCGCCTTCATTACTACATAGGGACCGCGCTAAAGGATGAGACCGAGGTCTTCAAAGCCTTTTCAGTCCTGCAATCCGCGATCCTTGATTCCACTCTTAAGGAGCTTAAGGAAAACGAGGATGCAAGGATAGTCCTTGATGAACATACTGTAAACCTGCCGCTTAGGGTAAATTTCGGAGGTGGCTGGTCGGATACGCCACCCTACTGTAATGAAAATGGCGGAACGGTGCTAAATGCAGCTATTCTTATAAATGGCAACAGGCCTGTCAAAGTGACTCTTAAGAAACTTCCTGAGCATAAGATCGTGTTTGAATCCTCTGACATGGATGTTCACGGTGAGTTTGATAGTATAGAGCCCCTTCAGTCCGTGGGTGATCCTTTTGATCCCTTTGTGCTGCAGAAGGCCGCTCTTCTTGCCTGCGGTGTGATACCAAAGGAAGGCGGAGATCTCGAAACCGTTCTTACCCGTCTTGGCGGCGGTATCTATATGGATACGGAGGTTACCGGTGTTCCGAAGGGTTCGGGACTTGGCACGAGCTCGATCCTTGCGGCAGCCTGTGTAAAGGCTCTGTTTGAGTTCTTAGGGATCAGTCATTCTGAAGATGATCTCTACAGTCACGTGCTTGCGATGGAGCAGATAATGTCGACCGGCGGAGGCTGGCAGGATCAGGTCGGAGGCGTGACCGACGGGATAAAATATATCACGAGTAAGCCGGGGCTCTCCCAGTTGCTTCGTGTCGAGCACCTCTCTCTTGATCCTGATACGATGGATGAGCTTAACAGAAGATTTACCCTTATATACACAGGCCAGAGAAGGCTGGCGCGAAACCTGCTGCGTGACGTTGTCGGCCGCTATATAGGTAATGCTCCCGATACGGTATTTGCACTTGATGAGATACAGAAGAATGCGACACTTCAGAGATTTGAACTTGAGCGTGGAAACATCGATGCTTTTGCAGAGCTGTTAAACAGGCATTGGGAGCTTTCGAAGATGATAGATGCAGGCTCCACGAATACGCTGATTAATCAGATTTTTGATTCCTGCGATGATCTCCTTGCAGGAAAGATGATCTGCGGTGCCGGCGGTGGTGGTTTCTTACAGGTAGTGCTCAAAAGCGGCGTCTCCAAGGAAGAGCTCCAGAGAAGACTTAAGAGTGTGTTCTACGATACTACAATTGGAGTGTGGGACTGTACGCTTGTATAAAATAATGATGATGCTAGAGTACGAAGGTCCAAACGGCCTTAGGTTTGCTCCAAAGCCATACAAAGGCATTATGTATCATAATAAGTTATAAAAAATGTTTAGGACTTAAATAGACCATGATAAATAGTGCAGAAGCAAAACAAATAGAAAACGCTGTCCGTGAGGCTGGCGGCATAATCCTCTCCGAGCATCCGGACAAGGGTTCAATCCGCAAAAAGGAAGGACCCGCCAACTATGTGACCCTCTACGACGTTAAGATCCAGGAGTTCCTGATAGAGAAATTCTCGGCTCTTTTTCCCGACGCAGGATTTTACGGGGAAGAGGATACTGAGGGTAACAGCCACAGAGTGGGGGAGGGATATACTTTTTTCATCGACCCGATCGACGGCACGACAAACTTCATGTTTGACTATCACAACAGCTGCGTCAGCGTAGGCCTTTCAGAGGGTAACACCATGATCGCCGGATGGGTGTATAATCCCTATGTGGACCAGATGTTTTCGGCACTTCGCGGTCAGGGTGCTTATCTGAACGGGAAGAAGCTAAAGATCGAGAACAGATCAATGGGCGAGGGCATAGTTGCTTTCGGGTGTGCAAGATACAATGAAGGAGATCTTGTTTTTTCCGTGCTTGAAGAGATCTTCATGAATTCGCTTTCCTTGCGAAACGGAGGCTCTGCCGCGATCGACCTTTGCAGGATAGCTGCAGGCTCGAACGTAGCCTATATCGAGATGAAGCTTCAGCCCTATGATTATGCGGCAGCAAGTGTCATAATAGAGGAGGCCGGAGGCTTTGTAGGGCAGGCTGACGGATCACCGGTTGCGATCGATGGCCCCTGCTCAATAGTAGCAGGAACCTATAAAGCGGCTGAGGAGATACGAGGGATATTGAGCAGATAAGGGGATAAACAGTCAGTTATATTCATTCTTATGTGTGAAGTTGACGTATTTTTTACAGACAATCAAAGAAATATGATTAACCGGTGTTATTGGAATTGGCAATAAGTGATAAAGCACGCCGGGGATGATAATTTGCTCAGTCAGGGACAAGAGTTAAACATATATATTTAAGACAGGTAAATGTAAATAATAAACAGAGTATTCAAGGAAATAGGCAGTATGTTTGATTTAAATGAATTCATAAATAAGTATGTTATAAAGAGGGACAAGAGCATGTTCCTTGATGATATCAACACAAACAGGAGCATGCTTTCAGAAAAGATACAGGGTAAGCGCATCCTTGTGATAGGCGGCGCGGGTTCGATCGGGTCTGCCTATATCCGTGAAGTACTTGCTTTTAAGCCTGCATCGCTTACGGTTGTTGACATCAACGAAAACGGCCTTACCGAACTAACGAGAGATCTGAGATCCACAGCCGGAATGTATGTGCCTGATGAGTACATCACCTATCCGATGGACTATTCTTCACCTGTATTTAAAAAGCTTTTCCGTTACAACAAGGGCTATGATATCGTTGCCAATTTTTCCGCACATAAGCATGTGCGAAGCGAGAAGGATATTTTCTCGGTGGAGGCGCTTATCAGGAACAATCTGATCAATGCCTACGATCTGCTTAGGCTTTTGAGTGAGTTTCCGCCTGAGGAATATTTTTGCGTATCAACTGACAAGGCGGCGAATCCGGTCAACATCATGGGCGCCAGCAAACGTATCATGGAGGACATGATCTTTGCATGCTCTGACAGATTCCCGGTAAAGACCGCGAGATTTGCTAATGTCGCTTTTTCAAACGGTTCCCTTCCCGCAGGCTTTATAGAGAGGATGAACAGGCTGCAGCCCCTAAGCGCACCCACGGATGTTAAAAGATATTTCGTATCTCCCAAAGAGTCGGGGCAGATATGCATGCTTGCCTGCATGCTCGGAAATAACAGGGAGATCTTTTTCCCGAAGCTCAAAGAAGCGCAGATGACAAGCTTTGATGCGATCGCAAAGGATCTGCTTAAGGCTTACGGGTACGAGCCGCTATTGTGTGGCAGCGATGAGGAGGCCAGAAATAAGGCTGCCGAGCTGTTTGGTACAAACAAGACTGCTGAGGGATCGTGTGCTAACGTGGACGCGACGAGTTCGGGCACTAACAGGTATTCAGCAGCTCAGGGCGGGTCCGGGATGTATCC
>JAILPG010000201.1 GCA_024699595.1 Lachnospiraceae bacterium
TATGACAAATAAAGGATTCTTCAGTGTTCTGTATCACAATTTGTTCGGTAATCTTGTGATGACAGTGACTCTCGGAATATACATTCTCTCAGTGTATCTTGCAGACAAAATGGCGGATATCACGGTATAGAGCTTTATCAGCCTGTCACGGAGGGAGCCTATGAAGCGAATAACGGATATAGTAAATCAAATATCTAAAAAAGCAGTCGGACTTTATATAAAAAAGGGTGAAAACAAGAAGACGTCCGCTTTGATCGCAGAGAATATCGACAATATGATCCTGTTAAACCCCGGGCAAGACAGTCGCAGACTGACAGAGGAATACTATACTCAAAAGTTTGCAGGAGTGATCACTGCGGCAGGAGTGATGACAATACTGATCATCCTGTTGATCATAAGCAGAAAGACTACAGGCATTTTGTCCGAAGGAAATCGGATCAGAAGAAACGATACGGGAGACGGAGATTACAGTGTAGAACTTACAGCCGAAACTGAAGATCGGGATTACGGATCATTAAACATAAAAGTCAGTGAGAAACAACCTACGGATGAACAAAGAGACAAAATGATGGATGAACTGTATGAGAGGTTGCTTACGATGGTTGTCGGAGAAAATGTGTCTCTTGAGCATATAGACAGAGATATGAACCTCCCGACAGAAGTTGATGATTATCCGCTTTCCATAAGATGGGAGAGCAGTGATTATATGATCATAAATACTTTGGGAGAAGTGGATAATGAGGAACTGGACGATTCGGGAGTTCCGGTAGAATTAACGGCAATAATGAATTACAGGGGTTATGAGAAAACATACAGTATAAAAGCGGTCGTCTATCCGCCTAAGTATAGTATTGAGGAAATAAATATCCTGAAACTGAGGGAGAGTATAGACAGAGAGGATGAAGATACGAAGCATGATGATTACTTTGTTCTGCCTAAAGCTGCAGACGGAAGTCCTATCATTTGGAAAGAAAAGAAAGAACCCATTGTTCCTCTTATGATATTGATCACCTTTTGTCTTATGACAGGCATATGGTTTGGTATGGACAGAGATATCAGAAAAAAACGGGACGAAAGAAACAGACAATTGGTCATAGATTATGCGGAATTTGTCAGTAAGCTGCAGGTATTGCTCACATCCGGCGCAACCATAAGAGGCGCCTTGGAGCGTATGTTGGCAGATTACAGAATAACTCTTACGGAAGGAGGGAAAAAGAGATATGTGTATGAGGAACTGCTTATCTGTATCCGTAAGCTGGGCGACGGGATGAGCGAAACAGATTGTTATGAGTATTTCGGAAGAAGATGTCGGGTCACGTGTTATCGGAAGCTTTCTTCCCTTCTGATTCAGAATCTGAAAAAGGGAACAGACGGACTGATATCTGCATTGAACAGCGAGGTTAGCCTGGCGTTCGAAGAAAGGAAAGCCCTTGCACGCAGAATGGGAGAGGAATCACAGACAAGACTGATGCTTCCGATGATGCTCATGCTCAGTGTGGTCATGATCATAATCATGATACCGGCTTATCTGTCATTTGGCGGATTATAGGAAGGAGGATTTATGAAAAACAGATTAAAAGGATTTTTGATCGAAGAAGATGGAATGGGCACGGTTGAAGTCATTTTGATAATCGTTGTCTTAATTTCTCTTGTGATCATATTCAAATCACAGCTCACATCTTTGGTAAATACCATATTTAATAAGATAAACAGCACAGCAAACAGTATCTGAGCCTGTAAGGAATCATGAAAAATAAGCGTGTACATGGATATATAACGATATATCTGTCTTTGACATTGGGCATATTGATAACACTTATCACTACACTCTTACAGGCAGCAGTGATGAGAACGATCAGATTCAGGACAGAATGTGCGATGAATGCAGGCTTGGAAAGTATATTTGCAGAGTACCATCGGGAGCTGCTTAAACAATATGGATTATTGTTTATAGACAGTTCCTATGGTACGGCAAACGGCACCAGCACAAATACGCAGAACAGATTGCTTCATTATCTTAATCTGAATCTTAAAGATGACAGTGATGGTTTGTTGTTTAAGGATCTTACAGATACAAGGGCAGATAATACGCTGCTATCAGACATCTCTTATGCTTCGGATAATGGTGGAGAGGTGCTCAGATACCAGATAGACAGATATATGAAAGTAAAATACGGGATAGGATATCTGCCGGTTTTTCAACATGACTCGGTTGATATTGAGAGCAGTCTGAATGAATATGAAAGCTATGATTCCGACAGAAGGGCATCTTCTGATGAAGTAGATTCCATAATGGACGAGATCAATTCTCAAAGAGAAGAAGATGAAGAAGAATACAGTATAAGCAATCCTGCCGATTCAGTGGAATACTACACCGAGAGCAATATGCTGTACTATGCATTTGGAGATATTACAGATAAAGGATTCAGAAGTACTGATACTTCAGCCTGTATCAGTCACAGAACATATGATAACGGAGCGGGACTTAGAACAGATCAGAATAAACCGGATGGGTTGGATGCAAAACTGCTACTTACAGATTATATATATGATGTCTGCGGCTATTACAGAGAAGAGAAGGCTGATTCGGGACTGTTATATGAGGTGGAATACATAATAAACGGTGAGAATTCAGATATCAAAAACATGGAAGACATAGCAGGGAAGATATTCAAGATCAGATATCGTCTTAATATGGGATATCTGTTGACCAGTTCATCGAAACAGGCGGAGGCGGAAGCGATGGCATTGGCTGCTACTTCGGCGATCGGATTGCCTGAACTGGCCGAAGCCGTGAAATACACCATTCTTTTTTCCTGGGGATATGCTGAAAGTGCTAAAGATCTGAGGATATTGTATGACGGACACAGATTGACAACCGTAAAAAGTGATGCGACATGGAATACTCCTTTATCACAGATGATAGATTTCAAGGCTCATTTAAGCGAGTATTCGGTATATGAAGGAGAAATGGATTATAAAACATATCTTGATCTTTTCTTATTTGCGCAGAGCACGGAGAATATCACAATGCGGCTTATGGATATTATGGAGATGGATATCAGATTGACCCCGGGTAATTTGGGTTTTCAAATGGATGATCAGATATATCAACTCTTAGGCGAGGCAAATATTAGTGGGAGATTTGGATATGGATGCAGTATAAAAAGATACTATTCTTATGAATAACGATAGGAAGGATAACGATGTCTTCTTGTAACACCAAAATACACCAAAAAAAAATATATAAAGGTTCTCTTATGCGTTTTAATCTCGCAGACTCCCCCAAAAATCACAACAAGAAGACATTGTTATCCTCCTTATCGGGCATGACAAACGGAAGTATGACGATCGAAGCATCTCTCGCATTACCCGTTTTTCTGTTCTTTATGATAAATCTTTTGTCATTGTTTACCATATATGAAAGATATTCCAAAAATCTTGCAGAATTGTATGAGAGGGGAAGAAAACTGGCAATAGTGGCATATTCCTTTCCCGAAGGCGGCGAGATGGTGGATCTGTTTAAAGTACAGGAGATGTCACCTTTATATGCCCATATGGGATTTGATAACGCATATACAAAGGTATCCATACATCTGAGAAAGTGGACCGGATATGATGTTATGTCAACTACATCTTTGCGTGAAGAAGAAGAATATGTATATATAACCGAGAGCGGTACAGTGTATCACAGATCCAGGGAATGCAGCCATCTTAAAGTCACTGTTCATATAATTGATGCAAAAGATGCTTCCGGCAAGAGAAATGACTATGGACAGAGTTATAAGCCCTGCGAAAAATGTGCAGTCGGATGCAGCACCGGACTGGTCTTTATTACAGATAAGGGAGACAGATATCATAACAGCGCATCCTGCAGCGGTCTGAAAAGAACTATAAAGACGGTTCCAATATCGGAAGTCGGCGAAAGAGGGGAATGCAGTATGTGTGGAGGAAGAAGATGAGCATAACCTGGATGGCAATAAGATGCATATTGATAATCGGATTGATTATAGCATCAGTATACGACATTAAGACTTTACAATTTCCCTTATGGATACCAAGCTTTTTGTTGATTTTTTCCTTATTTTCACTATTTGTGCCTGTCACAGACAGAACATTGTCTTCGTGTGTGCGACAGATGATCATATCGCTATTTCCTTTGGTGGTGATATGTCTGATGCACAGGCTGAATATAAAGATAATAGGGAAAGGAGACGGGCTGTTACTTGTGGATATAGGGCTGATCACGGGAGCGGATGAATATATATTCATAATACTGATAGCTTTGGTATTAGCCGGGGTGGTATCGGCCGTATTGCTGGTATTTCGGATAAAGGGACAAAAAGATAAACTTCCTTTTATTCCTTTTCTGACCATAGGTACGATTGCAACGAGCATTTTAAAATGAGGGACGATATGGATCGGAGTAAACGCAGAAGAGAAAAAGGTACAGTATGGATAAAGACACTGAAAACGGAAGGTTATATGACGGTAGAAGCATCTGTGATAGTACCGCTTACGTTCATCTGTTTCTTAGCTATCATATATTATACTTTTTTTCTATATAATCATCTGGTCGTATATCAAAGCTGCTATATAGCCGCGCTTAGGGGAAGCAGGATAAAGAATACAACATCAGAAGCCATAGCGGACTATGTCAATAATGAGTTGAGCATATTGCTGGATGAACAGATATATCAATACAAATTAAGCTATAAGGCAGATGTGAATCTGATGAGTATAAAAGTAACGGCAGATACATCTTTGATGCAGGACAAAGCAGTCGGTGCGCTGTTTCATGACAGGGAGTTAAAGGGCGAAAGAGAAGTGGAGATCATAAGGACAGATCCGGTGGATTATATACGAAATATCAGAAGATTTGAATGAATTGCAGGAGGACTGGGAATAAATGAACATCATACAGGAAATGGGTCGCAGTTATCTAATTATAGAGGACAGATTGGCAGAAGGGTCGGAATATATGGCCAGGATGCTAACGGATAATAATATAAGAGGAGTTCTTCCATGTAAAAGGGGATTATATCAGAACAAAGAAGTACTGAAATACGACATCACCAATATGAAGAGTCTTCTCAATGAATATGAGAACCGAATGATGAATTTTGAAGATCTGGCGGATCTGTTGTATGAGATAGCGTCCATTACGGCGGCAGGAGCATCGTATCTGCTGGAGGAAAGCTACTATAGTTATCTTCCGGAATTAATCTTTATAGATATGGAATCCGATAAACCGTTTATGTTGTTCATTCCTTTTGAAGGGGAAGAAAACAGAAAAGAAGGAAGATATCGCGGATTATCGGAGTTTTTTCTGGAGAAGATCGATCACAGAGATGAAACGGCTGCAAGCATAGCCTATCAATTCTACAGGATGTCAAAAGAGTCACTGTTTTCTTTGCAGGGATTTTGTTGCCTGATAGAAAAAGAAAGGGCCGGAAGGCAGACGATAAAGCATACAGGACAGATCTACGAGGAGAAAAAAGATATCCGTGATTCGGAAATAGCGGACAAAGAGAGCTCCTGTCATATGATCGATGAGAAACAAAAAAGGGAAAAGACCGGGGATAGCAGGGCAATTGTTGTAAGTGCGATCATAACCGCAATATTGATCATTTGCTACATAGTCATCGGCAAAAGCAGTATATATGGAGTATACATGCTGCTACTGACGTTAATAGCGATAATTGTATCTTTCGGTCTGGCTGTCAACCATCTGATCAAGGCTTACAGGAAAAAAAGAGAAGACAGTCTGATAGTCGATATGCCTGCTAATCCGGTGACCGTCAATGAATTTTGGGGCGGGGATGAGGAAACGGTATATTTTGATGAAGAAACACAGTTCTTTGAAGCGGAGCAGGAAGATCATGCGATTGAATGGATGGAAAACGGCAAAGAGAGAAGGGAGATATTGAAAAAAGGTACCAATTATATCGGAAAAAAATACGAGGAAGTGGATGTATGCATACCGGATCCGACGATCAGCAGAAAACACGCAAAGATCATAATACGAGGTGACAGAGTGATCTTACAGGATCTGGGAAGTACGAACGGAACATATTTTGAGGGAAGGAGGATCGATCCCGAAGAAGAGGTCAGATTGTTAAAGAATCAAGATTTCATACTTGGTAAAGTGGCGATCCGTGTAGTATAATTGAATAAATATATACTTTAGAAATATGATCTGTTTTGACCGGATCATTTCAGGAGAATGACGTGAAGATAAATATCTATTATGGCGGAAGAGGACTCATAGATGATCCGACTCTGTATGTTATCAACAAGATGCAGAAGGTTCTTGAAGAGGAACTGTATGTAAAGGTCGAGAGATTTATGCTCTATGAGCTCAAGAACAGCATTACCACGCTTCCTCAGACGCTCAAAGATGCCGACGGTATCATTTTGGCTACAACCGTGGAATGGTATGGGATCGGTGGTTATATGATGCAGTTTCTGGATGCATGTTGGCTGTATGCCGACAAGGAGAAGCTGTCCCGCATATATATGGCCCCTGTTGTTATGTCAACCACATACGGGGAGAGAGAAGGAAAGCTCAATCTTTCTGCCGCATGGGAGATACTCGGAGGAAGGCCATGCAGCGGATTGTGCGGATATATAGCCAATACGGCCGCACTTGAGATGAATGATGACTATTCTGCTCTTATAGAGAAAAAAGCGGAGACCATATACCGTACGATTGATAAAAAGATGGCCAGTCTCCCGGCCAGTAATCAGGCTGTTAAGCAGCGTGTATCTGTATCGCAGAATACGGATCTTACCCCACAGGAATCCGAGAGACTGTCGCAATATGTATCTGATGATATATATGTGCAGAAGCAAAAGGAAGATATACAGGAACTGGCCAATATGTTCAGAGGCATGATGGGCAATGAGCCTACAGCCACAGAGCGTTATATCAGACAGTTTAAGGAGAAGTTCTCTCCGATAGACGGGTTCAAAGGAACATATAAGTTTGTCATAGGCGGCAAGGCTATCGGCATGAGGATCTCGGATGAACTTAACATTACGGAAGAGCCTTCCGGAAAATTTGATGTGGAAGTGAGTCTGACCGAAGACACTATGAATGATATCACGGCAGGTCATATTACATTCCAAAGAGCTTTCATGAGCGGCAATATGAAGACAAAAGGCGAATTCGGAATGTTCAGGACATTGGATGAGCTGTTCACTTTTATGAAATAGAGTTTTTTCAAAGCCGAATAGCCATTAAGGATATATTAGCGATATAGATCGGAGAGTATAGAGTATGAGGGATGAAAATTGCATTTTTTGTAAAATAGCGGGAGGAGAGATCCCGACCAATTCAATATATGAGGATGATTCCTATAAAGTCATCCTGGATATGGGACCGGCGACAAGGGGGCATGCGCTGATCCTGCCAAAGGACCATTTTGCCAATATATATGAGATGCCTGCTGAGAGGGTCGGAGAAGCTTTCACTTTGGCAAAAAAGATGGCGGGCATCATGACTGACAAATTGGGAGCAGACGGATTTAACATAGTACAGAACAATAACGAGGTGGCCGGGCAGACGGTTTTCCATTTTCACATACACTTGATCCCAAGATATGAGGGAGACGGTCAGACGGTCGGATGGACTCCGGGAGAGAGTACCCCGGAAGGACTCGCAGAGATCAGGGACCTTTTTAAGGAACAGTAGTTGTAAATAGCATAAATATAGGAAATAAGTCACTTACAAAACCCTGATTTTTCTGTTAAAATATAGGCAGTGATAGTATTATATCGGTATCACGTAATATACAGAAAGGACGCAGGATGTTTGAAGTAGGCGAATA
>JAILPG010000209.1 GCA_024699595.1 Lachnospiraceae bacterium
CTTCATAACCTCATCATATATGATCTCAGAAAGAGCATTCATGTCATTTATGATACCCGAAGCCGCAAGCAGGACGCCGGTATTGGGGTCAAAATTATAGCTTTCGGTCCAGTGCATCGGATGAGCACCGCCTGCATAGGATGACCACCATACAAGCACCGAAAACATCATATCATCGGCTCGTTTCACCTCGCAGCTGACGTCCATATACATTCCGCTGTACTGATCGAGCTGATCCGCTTCAGCGATGTCTGTATCTGCCAGTGATGTAAAATAGGACTGTGCATCTCCTCCGTAGAGAGCCACTTCATCCTCCGTGTTGTATTTCATTTTATCGTTGAGCTTATCAATTGACTCCGAAAGCTTCGGATATTTTTCTGCCCACTCATCCGACAGATCGATCCTTGGATAGGTACCGGTAACGGATATCCCGTCCATGATCTCACAAGAGATAGTATAATTTGTTATCTCTGCTATGCTTCCCTTTATCTGTGAGGTATTAAGAGGAGCTTCGTTCACTGTTTCATCCGCTTTAAGCTCATCCGTTTCCCTGTCCGTTTCCTCTTGACTTCCTGCCACATCCGTCTGCTCTGATGCAGTATCCGTCTGCGGCACCGCATAGCAGCCCGAAAGGATCATTAACCCCGCTATCACGGGTATTATTGATATTACTGCCTTCCTCATCTTTTTTACTCTCCCCGGATCTATTTTATAAGTTTTAAGATATCGTTATAGGTGATGAACACGACCATCAATAGCATTAACGCAAAGCCGGCCAGCTGGATCTTAGCCTCTATCTCCTTGTCCGCAGGCTTTCTCCTTATGATCTCCACTATGTAGAACAAAAGCTTCCCGCCGTCGAGTCCCGGTATAGGGAACAGATTGAAAATACCGACGTTTGCGGATACAAGGATCGCTACCGACAGCATATTCAGGGCTATTATCAGTGCCCCGTATGATCTGCTCTCTTCATACAGATCGCTCATCGCCGCCGTGACACCGACAACACCCGATACATCCTCTACCTTTATCCTTCCGCGGAACAGAGACAGGAAAGACTTGAATACATTCTTTACGCTGTAATTCACATTATAGAAGCTGTACTGTATCGTAGATAAGACGGTCTGCCCCTCAGTCCTCTGGCCACCTATGACACCGAAAAGGTATCTTCCGGCCTCCTCCGAATACTCCGGAGTGATCTCAACACTGTGTCTCTCTCCGTTTCTCTCATAGGTGATATTTACAGCCTCTCCCCTGTTAAACACTGTGTTTAACAGGACCTCATCATAGAGATGTATCCTCTCATGATCCATCTTTACAATGACGTCTCCGGCCTGTAACCCTGCTCTCTCGGCAGGCGAGCCTTCCACGATCTCATAAAGAGTTGCATCGGAATACCCGGCTATAGAAAGGACTATAAGGGAAAAAACAAAGGCCAGTATAAGGTTTGAAACAGGGCCTGCAAGCACTGTGTCTATCCTCTTTGCAACGCTTGCAGAAAGGAAGGATCTTTCGGAGGGGACATGTCCCTCTTCGGCAAAATCCTCTTCAAATACGCAGGCTCCGCCAAGCGGTATGATCTTTAAACAGTATTTGGTCTCTCCCTTTTTTAATGAAAAGATGGTGGGTCCGAATCCCACCCAGAATTCCTTGACGTAGATCCCATTCTTCTTGGCTACTAACATATGGCCAAGCTCATGGATCACGACTATCACGCCAAACATCAATATGGAAATAAAAATGCTCATATATGTAAAATCTCCTCTGTGTTATCTGTTCAGCCCTTTCTTATGGAGTCAATGAACTCCGAGGTCATCGCTTCCGCCTCAAGTATCTGGGCTACCGTAGGGTTCATTACAGGCTTATGGTTTTCCATCGACGCTTCTATCAGATCTGCGATATCTAAAAACCCTGCCTTTTTCTGAAGAAACAAGCCTACGGCCTTTTCATTGGCCGCATTGAACACAACCGGCATAGTGCCCCCGCACCTTGCGGCCCTGAGTGCCAGATCAAGGCCCTTAAAGGTCTTCATATCAGGCTTTTCAAACGTCATTTCTTTAAGCTCAAAGAAATTCACTCTCTTTGTATTAAGCGGCCTCCTGTCCGGATAAAACAGGGCGTACTGGATCGGAAGCTTCATATCAGGCATTCCGAGCTCAGCGATGATCGCACCGTCCCTAAACTCTACGCCTGAGTGGATGATGCTCTGAGGATGTATCACAACCTGTATCTTTTCAAGAGGAACATCAAAGAGCCACTTTACTTCCATGACCTCAAGTCCTTTGTTGACAAGAGTTGCCGAATCAACCGTGATCTTCTTGCCCATTGACCAGTTGGGATGCTTAAGTGCATCCTCCACAGTCATATGCTTAAGCTCTTCGGTTGTTTTTCCCCTAAACGGCCCTCCTGAGGCTGTAAGGATGATCGATTCGATGTTATCCCTGTTTTCGCCGTTTAACGACTGAAAGATCGCGCTGTGTTCCGAATCGACCGGAAGGATC
This sequence comes from Lachnospiraceae bacterium, assembly GCA_024699595.1. The sequence goes on from JAILPG010000209.1 coordinate 2,502, forward strand.
TTTACGCCTTTTTCCTTTGCAAGCGGCATTATTATATGGCCGGCTGTAACAAGAGTCTCTTTATTTGCAAGGGCTATGTCCTTTCCGGCCTCGATAGCGGCTATTGTAGGTCTTATGCCTATCATTCCGACCATCGAGGTAACGACCATTTCCGTTTCGTCACAGACAGCCGCTTCCATCAAGCCGTCCATTCCGGATACAACCTTTACGGAAAGATCCCTTACTCTTTCCTTAAGATCCTTTGCTCTTTCCTCGTCATATACGGCTGCGATACGGGGCCCAAACTCCCTTATCTGCTTTTCCAGAAGCTCTGTGTTTGAGCCTGCCGCAAGAGCAGTTATATGCAGATCTTTATTATCTCTTACTATTTCCAGGGTCTGTGTACCGATAGAACCCGTGGAACCAAGAACAGCTATTTTTTTCATATCACATAATCTTGATCAGAAACAGCGACAGCAGATATATCATCGGGCCGGTGAATATCACGCTGTCAAAACGGTCCAGTATCCCGCCGTGACCCGGGATCAGGTTTCCGTAATCCTTGACATCATTGTTTCTCTTAAATGCAGAGGCGGCAAGATCTCCGATCTGCGAGACCACTGCTCCCAGAGCGCAGATGAACATAAGTATCCAGGTAACGTTCTGTTCTGCGATCTTTCTGTTTACAAGAAGGGCCGAATACAAAAGAGCCACAAGTGCTGAGCCCGCAACACCCCCTATGGCGCCCTCGATAGATTTTTTCGGACTTAAGACAGGCGCAAGCTTATGCTTTCCAAAGAGCTTTCCGATACAGTAGGCCGAGGTATCGCATCCCCATGAGGCGATATATATGAGCCATACCAGATATTCACCGTACGGAAGACATCTTGTCATATAGATGAAGTGAAGCATTACCGTAACATATATGAATCCGAAAAAAGCCTTCATAGCAACCGTCGCATCATATTTCGGAAATGCAAATACATAGGCTCCCATCATAAAGATGATCACGGCGACCACAACAAGCATCAGCGAATTCATGCTGGAAGCATCGCAGAAAAATCCCACGAGGAAATATATCACTGTCCCTATGATCCCGAAAATGCCGAATATGTTTATTCCCTTTTCCTTCTCATATACACAGGTCGTCCGGTAAAACTCAAGCATCCCGGTCACTGCTATGAAAAAAAGCGGCACATCCATGAAAGCTCCGCCGAAAACATTCATTACAGCCACTATGGCAAGCAGCACTATCCCGCTTATCAGTCTGGTTAAAAACATCCGCCCTCCTTTTATAAGGCCTTATACTCCGCCATATCTTCTGTCCCTTAAAGAGTACTCCTCAACTGCCTTTTCAAGCTCGGCTCTGTCAAATGCAGGCCACGGAACAGGTGTGAAATAAAACTCCGAATAAGCAAGCTGCCATAACAGGAAATTGGACAGTCTCATCTCTCCGCTGGTCCTTATCATCAGATCCGGCATCGGCATTCCTGCGGTATCTAAATATGATTCAAACAGCTCCTTTGTGATCTCCTGCTTTTCTATGGTCCCCTTTTCCATATCGGCAAGGATCCGGTTAAAGGCTCTCAGGATCTCATCGTGGCTTCCGTAATTAAGAGCTATCGTAAAGTGAAGTCCGCTGTAGTCTGCGGTAGCTTTCTCAAGCTCTGTTATCCTGCTTCTTAAGCTGTCATTAAGACCTGTGATGTCACCTATGACCTTTATGACCATATTGTTCTTTTTGGCTGTCTTTAAACAGTTCTTTAAATATTTTTCCAGAAGGTCCATCAGCTGTGCGACCTCATCAGAGGGACGCGACCAGTTTTCCGTGGAAAAAGCGTATACCGTAAGATACTCGATACCCATATCATGAGCAGCCCTGCAGATGTTCTCAACATTTGCGGCTCCCTGTATGTGACCGTAGCTTCTCGGCATTCCCTGTGCCTTTGCCCATCTTCCGTTTCCATCCAAAATGATGGCTACATGCTTAGGAATCTTCATATAAACCTCATCATAAAAGGGGCAAAACGCTTTCGTCCTGCCCCTTTAACTGTCTCGATACTATACTGTAAGTATATCCTTGGATTTTTCCTCGATGATCTGATCCAGGGTCTTTATGTACTTATCAGTCATCTTCTGCAGTTCTTCCTGCAGCTCGTTTATCTCATCCTCGGAAACATCTTCCTTGGCAAGCTTCTTGAAAGAATCATTTCCGTCCCTTCGGATATTTCTGATCGCGACCTTATCGGCCTCGCCTTTTTTCTTAACCTCTTTTACGAGATCTTTTCTTCTCTCCTCAGTAAGCTCCGGGAAGACCAGTCTTATGACATTTCCGTCATTTGTGGGATTGATGCCGAGATCCGATGCCTGTATCGCCTTCTCGATATCTTTAAGCATGCTCTTATCCCACGGCTGGATCTGGATGAGCCTTGCCTCCGGTATGGACACATTGCCGACCTGCTGGATGGGTGTGGGAGTTCCGTAGTAATCAACCCTTATGTTATCAAGAACATGAGGATTTGCCCTGCCTGCCCTGATGGTGTTGAACTCACCCTTCAAATGATCCACGGTCTTCAGCATTTTTTCTTCATATTCCTTTAACCTGTCGTTCATAACTGTCCTCCCTTTATTCTACGGTAACCCTCGTTCCGTTGAACTTACCGCTTAATGTGTTTACGATGCTGTTCTCTTCATTAAGACTGAAAACATACATCGGCATATGATTCTCCATCGCAAGGATACTCGCTGTAAGATCAACCACCTGAAGCTTCTGTTCTATCACATCATTTATGGATATCTCATCATACCGCTTTGCGTCGGGATTGATCTTCGGATCGCTGTCATAGACCCCGTCTATGGACTTGGCAAGCAGAATGCCGTCTGCATCGACCTCAATTGCCCGAAGCAACACCCCGGTGTCCGTAGAAAAATACGGATGGCCGGTACCTCCGGCAAAGAACACTACCGTTTTCTTTGAAAAATACTCATTTGCCCTGTCCTTGGAAAAAAGCTCCGTAAAGGAACCGACTGCAAACGGCGTAAGGATCGCGGTATTAAGACCGACAGAGCGGAAGATCTCGGAAACATATATGCAGTTCATCACCGTGGCAAGCATTCCTATCTGGTCGGACTTTGTACGGTCGATCTCGTTTCCTTTCCGTCCTCTCCAGAAGTTGCCGCCCCCGATAACTATCCCGATCTCCGTACCCTGAGCGGTTATTGTTTTTACCTGATCTGCCACACGTCTTACCGTTTCTTCATCGAAACCGGTCTTTTTGTCTCCCGCCAGGGCTTCACCGCTGAGCTTTAACAGAACACGCTTCATATGGCATTCACCTCACAAGATCTTATTCCCTTTCAAAGAACTCAGTAGGGCTGACCTCTGCATAGCACTGCGAGCATAATCCCTCGATTATTGCTCCGTTGTTTATCTGTATCGTCTTTGACTTGATATTTCCCATGATAATGGCTGTTGAATCGAGTACCACAGGGCCCATGATGTCGATATCGCCCTTAACGGCTCCTGCAAATACACCGCCGCTTGCGGTAACATTGCCTCTTACAACAGTACCTGCACCTATCTTTACGGTTCCTAAAGCCTTAAGATCTCCGGTGATCTTTGCGCCGTCAGCAAATACCTCTTCAACATCCGAATTGCCCTCGATCGATCCGGTAACCTTAAGCTTTCCTTCAAGATTGATATTTCCCTTTACGGATCCCATGATATCCAGATTTCCGTCTGAGATCACATCACCGGTGATCGACATTCCTTCTATGATCACACCTGTCTCTTTGCTGGTTCTTTCAGCTGTCGTATTAATGGGCGCGGGCCTGTAGGAGGACTCTCTGAAAACAGGCTCAACGGCGCTCTTTGTATCATCTGCGGACGCTACGGTGTCCACTGATTCGGAAACTTCAGGTTCAGGCTCTGATAC
>JAILPG010000244.1 GCA_024699595.1 Lachnospiraceae bacterium
AGCGGACCCATCTATTGCACTGACTCTGTACCCTGCATCTAAGAAGGCTTTAGTGTCTCTTCCGGAACCACAGCCTAAATCAAGTATCGTCCCACCATCGGGTACATTCTTTAAAAACCGCCTTCGTAAAGGTTCCGTATCCGCATCAATTGTTTCAGATATAAACGTCCCATATTGATTTTTATAATAATCAAGAGTAACATCTTCTTTCTGCATAACCCGGTATTCATCCATTTCCACAGCCTCCATACCGTATCCTTTTACAGCTGATCGTACTTCGCTGCGCTTCCCTTAGCTTTATCCACCGGATACTTTTTCTCATTCTGATCCATCTTCATATTCACAATCTCATCTGCATCCAGTCCCAGCTTGTCAAGCATATCCTGCACATAAACGATTACATCCGCCAGTTCCTCTTTTACATGCTGCAGATCATAATCCGTACCGCTCCACTGGAAGCATTCCAAAAGTTCTGCTGCTTCGATCACTATAGATTTTGCAAGATTTTCCGGAGAATGAAACTGATCCCAGTCTCTGTCCTCTGAAAATCTTCTGATCCTGTCAATGGTTTCCTGTTTCATGTTTAACACTCTCCAATCTTCTCTTCAGATATGCTGACATTCCCGGATCCGTGCAATAAATATAGCATCCTTTCATCCCTCTGGTCAGAAGTGTCCGGTATGTGTTCTTAATTATCTCATCAGCTCTTTTATTCGCTTCTGCCGGTGATTCCTTAAACAGCTTTTTGATACCCTTCAGGGACTGATCAGTTTTTGCTCTTTTTGTAAAATCAGTGACCACATGATCATTTTCGAAACGGATATCATCACCCATGATCACACCGACATAGTCAAACTCCAGCCCCTGTGAGGTATGGATACATCCTGCTTCATTGATCGAGGTTTCGCTTACCGCAAATGGCTCTCCATTCCCCAGATTCCAGCTCATTTCAAAATCACCGATCTTAATGTCGTGATAATCTGTATTGTTCTGCTCTTTTTTGAACCATTCCCAACAATAACCGGCAAGTATCCTTGCCCTGTTTGAGATACGGTTACGCTCGATCACCAGTTTTCGCATCTCACCCGGTGTATCGCAGATCCGGATGTCATAATCGATCCCTTCCAGATCATAATTCGCTGTCTCTCGTATACCAAGGACATTATCAAGCCAGGCCAGATAACCATCCGATCCATTACAGCGAAACTGTGACTCAAGCTCCAGATAATACAATTCAGAGTTTTCACTCTTCGCCCACTTCTCTATCTCTTCAACTGAACCGATATCATCCATGGTCACTCTCTGGCTTTCATCAATAAAAAAGACGCTGCAGTATGCCGCATGGATGATCTCCTTGATCTGATTCTCTCCAAGGTTATGAAACATTCCGGATTTCTCATTGAGCCGGTGCGCCTCATCACAGAGGATCGTCTGTACAACACTGTTCCCAGCCTCCGTATATGTTCCGGAACCTTTGAACATATTGTCAACACTGCTTTTCTTTATCTGTCCCTTAAGCTTTTTCAGATAAACCTGACGCGGAGCACTGTTCTTTGATACATACTGAACCAGCTGATCCCTCTTGGTAAGCTCAGCCAGAAGGTTGATCGCTATCACACTTTTTCCGGTTCCCGGACCTCCACGAACGATAACTGTCCGCTTCTTATAATCCTTCTGACACTGCACGGATAATCTTAAGATCTCCTCATAAGCCACCTTTTGCTCGTCGATCATGATGAATTCCCGATTTCCCTTCAACATAGAGCCAATGGTATCCTGGAGACTCTTTGACGGCCGTATCCTTCCGTGATCGACCTGATACAGAACTTCCTTGCAATCCCCTTTTAGTATTGATCTCTTGATAAATGCACGAAGCTGATCAAGCTGTCCCTTTGTATATGCCGGCGCCTCATCCAGATAATCCTTATACTGCTCAGCATCAAGAGGATCATCAGCATGCCGGATATAGTTATGCAGACAGGCACAGGGAGAAAGCTTGATCCTTCTGTCCTGAACCTCCTGATTGTAATCCCGGATCAATTGCGCATAAGACCATGCCTGGTATGACGGATGCACCACCCTCTGGTTTCCGCCGCCGATATAAGTCTCGACTAAAGCATCCGTCCCCTTCACTTCAGTCATTGAATCCCACTGTTTAAGCTCCACGATCACCATTTCAGGCTCGTCACGCCTGTCATACCCGGAGATCATAAAATCTACCCTCTTTGAGGTCTGCGGAATATTGAATTCTATTGCCACTCCTGCATCAGACGGGATTTCTTCATCATTTAGTACTTTGTACATATAGTTCAGGGAATTCTCCCATGAACGAAATTCAGCTTTAGGAGTGTGTTTTCCCAGCTTTAACAGAATATTCTCCTCAATCTCCATAGCGATCGAATCGCGCTCGCAGCTGACCAAGAAATCTGTTTTCAACCCATCATAAACGATCATGCTTCATCCGCCTCATGTTTCTTTTTTCATTCTTTGCTTATTTTCTGCTCTGCAAAATAGTGCTCTTTTGCATAAGCAAACTTCTTGTTGAAGTTCTTTATTGCTTCCTTACTTGTCGGGCATTTTGGTTCGTTCATGTCAAATGCGTGATACATTCCCTCATATACATCAACCTCAGCATCTATACCGGCTGATTTCAGATTCTTGATATATGTCAGGGTTTCACAGTAAAAAGGTTCTGCCGTGCATACAAATGTATATGCCGGTGGAAGGCCTGTATAATCAGTTTGTCTTGCGGGAGCAGCATAGGGAGAGACTTCTTTCTTTGCATCCTTTCTCAAATAGACT
>JAILPG010000088.1 GCA_024699595.1 Lachnospiraceae bacterium
ATAAGCTTTCTTGCTACAACATGTCCTCTTGAAGATGAGGTATCCTCACTCCACATATTCTGCAGCGCGTCGATCAGTGCCTGCATGTCTTCCTCACTGAACCCGGTCTTCTCTGCCAGCTCTGCTGATACATGACCCTCGAATATGTACAGACCATAAGGTACTATGAACTTGTTACCCATTGTATTATCGTGGGTCTTCTTCTCATTCTCCGTTGCAACAGCGCAGCGGGTAATGGTGATCTCCTGGGGGACGATAGGATCAACGGAACGTCCGAAGCTTACCTGTACGGGACCCTTTACCTGCGCATTCAGGTTCATCTTTGCAAAACCGGTAAGGACTGCTCCAAAAGCGCGGATATCGAAATAGTTATCGCACATGAAGCCATGCAGCTTTGAGCCTATCTCCGGATCCTCTTTCTTTGATCCGCCTCCAACAGCCTCATAAGCAGCTGAGTCCTTACTGTTAAGGAAGTCATCGCTCTGGATATAGATGTTGTATCCGGCTTTATCGCTCATGCTCCTGGTCATATAGTCGCGGATCTTTTTCTTAAGGCATACGTCAGTAATGATGCCGTGTCCGGTCTCAGCGTCCTGTCTGGGCATGTTCCCCATGTCGGGATCGCCATTAGGGTTACTGTTGATAACCTCTACTGCTAATAAGAAATCGTACCTGTTCTTTAATGCTGCCATGTTTTTATATCTCCTTTTCTATTTATTTGTATTATTTAGTTTTCTGCTGTTTCTGTATTTTCAGAAGATGCTGCTTCTTTTTTCTCTTTGGGAGTAAAGTAGTATGCTTTCTGGTGGTAGTACCCAAGCTGGAACCTGCTCTGCTCTTCCAGGGACATGCGGGTAGGATATGTAGTGCTTATCCTGTTTATCAGTTCTTCCATCTGTCTCTCAAGGTGGATAGCCACACCCCTCTTTTCGTCAATCTTTTTCATCTTCTTGAGATGATACTCCGAATGATTTACGAGCATAGGGAATACCATTGCCGGAGTGACTGATGCAGAGTAGATGTACTTGTCGCGGATCGTCTTCTGTATGTTCCTGATCGCCTCTATCTGAGTGCGCTCCAACAGGAAAAACAAACGTCCGAGAATGTATGCCTGATCGTCACATTCATTGTTAAGAGCCACCTGTAATACCTCCTTTGGATATCCTTTTATTTGCTTACGGGTATAATACCCTTTGATGAACGATACATGTATAGTCCTTATGTCCTGCGTACTTTTAAAGCGCCTGTTATACGCTCCGAGCATATTGAAGGAGAAGGGTGTTCCGGTGAACACGGACTTAATCATTTCCTCAAGAATATCGGGATTTACGCTTGACTTGTCCTGCATCCTCTTCGTAGCGCCTATGAGCAGATATAACGTCGGTATTTTAGAGTCCTCATCTTTACCTAAAGGCGCTATATCTATGTCATCATAGAACCTAACGACGTTAGCCATGAATTTTCCTACCGTCATATGAGTAAACAGCTTTATGGATAAACGCGCCTGGTTCGCTTCAATGCCAAGGAGACAGTATTCAGAGTTGGGATCTATGACCGTTCCTTTATATACGACCCTTTCTCCGTCCGCGATAGACCTTATCATCTCCCGGGGATTAAATCCTTCTTCGTCGGATCTGTCGCCGTAGATGACCGCATCAACAAGCTTTCTTATGACCCTCTGCTGTTCATCGGAGTCTGTTTCGCTCCAGACGAATATGACGTCGTCGCCCAGGATAAAGACACCCTTGTTATTGAGCATATATTTGAGGGCCGTGGTATAAGCAAAGGCTTCATACGGCGTCATAGGTGCATTTTCGCCTTTATCCTTATATTCTCCACTTACACTGGGAAGATTAAAGGACACGAGGGCTGCCCCGCTGCTCAGTGCTCCGGGGAATGATGTTATCATAGGATGCGTCTTTGCTATGGGCCCCATTTTACCGGATACGATGCTTATCCCCTCAGGCAGGCCTTCGGCTTCCGTCTCTTCGTAATATCTGCTCCAGCATTCCTTGACGATCTTATTCTCATGCAGATATTCCCCATCAACTTCAACAACATAGTTTCCCTCAAGCTTATCTCCCTTAATGTCTTTGGAATACGGGAGACTTTCGATATTTAAAGGATCCCAGTTATCCAGGAAGGTCAGGTATGCGCCGATAACAGGCTCCTTCTCGTTCCCACGCAGAACCTCGTGCTGCAGCTGTCTGAATGCATTGAAACACTTAAGGGCGCGGGCTTTTTCTGCCGGATCCGCCAGGCCAAGGATATAGGATTCCTTTTCCCAACCGAAATATGGTTTTACCTTATTCGATCTTGACCCGGAGAAAGGAAGTTCTATCTTTAAGGGAAATGTGAGCTCCTTGCCTTTGGGTGATAAAACCGTCTCAAAAAGAGGTTCTATGTTCTTAAGCTTGCCATTCTTACTGAGGCAGAGCTTAAAATTGATCTTCTGGATAGAAAATCCCGGCAAAGGAACCTTATCTTCTTTTTTAAGGGTTTCATAATAGTTTATCAGTGACTCGATAACCATCAGCCTTTGACCTCCTCACTGTTTTCTGCGGGTACTTTTATAACTCCGTCTTCCATTACTGCCCTGAAAAATCTGGGCACCGGATCGGAAGGGTTGTTGTAATCAAATGAATGGAGCATAAATCCTAAATCTCTGCGTCCTTTAAGCTCTTCGGGACATTCATATTCTCCCTCTGCTATCTTGACGTTGGCTACGCATTCCCGTAAGCCTAAACATGGCTGTTCAAAACACTGCCCTCTCTTAAGCCGGTTGCCAAGGATAGCGGTAACCTTATCCCTTAACTCCTTCGTGTCCTGAGACTTGTCGATGTCGTAATGTGCGTCTATGACATACCGAACATCCTTAAGCATCATGGTCGATCTCTGCTGTCTCATGATCCCTTCTGTCACCAGAACAGCTGCAGAAGGATTTCCGCTTTCCATAGCGGCTTTAAAAGAGCTTACTTTTGCTTTGCTGCGGACCTCATTCCGGCGGATATTCTCAAACTTGATCGGTGAGAGAACCCTGATCCGGTCGATCACAAACGATACTCCCGGATGCCAGTAGATGGCCCGGAGTATGCCTACTGCTGCTGATGGGGTGATGACGTCATACGATACACGCTCGGTTTTGAATTCAGGACGTGTAAAGCATGCGTTCTTCCCCCACACTTCAATACTTATTCCCATATCTTGCCCCCTTTGCTTAGGTAAACTACTATATATAATATATTAGATTTTTTTTATAATAGCGACAGCGTACAACGCATACTGTAATTGTTATCAAAAAGGTTCTAATGATGTACGTTGA
>JAILPG010000327.1 GCA_024699595.1 Lachnospiraceae bacterium
CTTATACTTCTTTTTCTCAGGCACTCCGACCCTGTAATCATCCCTTGCGATCGGCGTGAAGTTCATCACGAACAACAGGCTGTTCTTTTTGTTTGACGCTCTTCTCATAAAGCTGTAAATGCTCTTATAGGTATCATCCGCATTTATCCAGGAGAAACCGTCAGTGGAATAATCTCCCTCATACATGCAGGGATACTTGTTATAGAGATTTAAAAGCTCTCTTACATAGCTCTGCATGCCGTTATGAAGCTCATCCTCAAGGAGTGCCCAGTCAAGCTCTTTGGCCTCATTCCACTCGGCATCCTGGGCAAAATCCTGCCCCATGAACAGAAGCTTCTTGCCGGCATGACCCATCATATAGGTATATCCGACCCTTAAGTTTGCGAATTTATCGATATAATAGCCCGGCATCTTGTTGAGCATAGAGCATTTAAGATGTACTACCTCGTCATGTGACAGCACTAAGATATACCTTTCGGCATAATTGTAACTCATCGCAAAGGTCATCTTGTAATGGTTGTCCCTTCTGAAAATGGGATCAAGTTTCATGTAATCGCAGAAATCATGCATCCATCCCATGTTCCACTTGAAAGTAAAGCCAAGGCCGTCATTTTCCGGAATATCCGTAACCTTGGGCCAGGCCGTTGATTCCTCTGCGATCATCATCGCACCGGGGAATACGCCCTTTATATATGAATTTAAATGCTTAAAGAACTCGATCGCTTCAAGGTTCTTATTGTCGCCGTATTTATTGGCTACCCACTGTCCGTCCTTCTTGCCGTAATCAAGATAGAGCATGGAGGCTACAGCGTCTACCCTCAGACCGTCCACATGAAATTCCTTAAGCCAGAATATCGCATTTGCTATGAGGAAATTCTTGACCTCGGCCTTGCCATAGTCAAATATCTTGGTACCCCAGTCGGGATGTTCACCTTTTCTCGGGTCTGCGTATTCATACAGGCAGGAACCGTCAAAATTCGCAAGACCGTGTGCATCCTTGGGAAAATGAGCAGGAACCCAGTCAAGGATCACGCCTATATTGTTTTTGTGAAGCTTGTTCACAAGGTACATGAAATCTTTTGGGGTTCCATACCTTGAGGTGGGAGCATAATAACCGGTAACCTGATAACCCCACGAGCCGTCAAAGGGATGTTCGGCGATACCTATAAGCTCTATATGGGTATAGTGCATATCCTTAAGGTAATCTACAACCCTGTCCGCAAATTCCCTGTAGTTGTAAAAACCGTCATCGTCTCTTCCCGGATGTCTCATCCATGATCCGATGTGGCATTCATAGATGGCGATCGGCTGCGTAAAGATATCCGTTTCGGATCTCTTCTTCATCCAGGTCCCGTCTGTCCATTTAAGATTCTCTATGTCTGTTGTAACAGATGCATTGCCGGGCCTTAGTTCCGCATAATTTGCAAAGGGATCGGCCTTGTAATGCTTCATCCCCTTATCATCCGTTATCAGGTATTTATACATCTGGCCTTCTGCAAGACCCTCCACAAAGCAGTCATAGATGCCGTTTGGCTCATGTCTTTCCATCTCTATGGAGTATTCGTCCCAGTCGTTAAAGCTTCCTATCAGATTGACCTTTACGGCATTGGGAGCCCATACGGCAAAATAATACCCGTCTTTTCCATCCTTTTTAACGGGATGGGAGCCGAACTTTTTATATATCTCATAATGTGTTCCTGAACCGAACAGATAATGGTCAAGTTCGGTGATAAACGGAGTATCCTTCTGTTTTTTTGCCGCAGGTGCTGCTTTTGTCTTTGTTGCGGTCTTTTTTACGGGCTTTGCCGTTGCCTTCGTCTTAACCGTCTTTACGGTTTTTGCTGTTTCTTTTGTTTTTGCTGCCTTCTCTGCCATGCCTTTATTTCCCCCGGCCTTATTCCACAAAATCTTTTTCTCTTATGATTATGCAGTCATCATCATCATATCTTCTTGAAAACAGAACATCTAAGAAGTGGGCAAAAGTCTTTTTGTTGACATGCTCTATCGCTTTGTCCACAAGCTCCTTAACCTCATCTATCGATACCCTGTGATCAAGTGTCTGTAATTCGGCGATCTTTGTATATAATGCAAGAACACCCGTTTCTTCATCTATGGTGTATTCCTGCTCCTTTGCATAGCCCTTGGCATATGCCACAAGATCATCGTCCGAGAAATCGTTTATATCGATCCTTGCATCAAATACCACTTCAAGAAGCGGTTTATTGGAATCAAGGATAGGCTGCAGGGTCTCCTTTGTGCCTTCTAAGACCACAAGTACCGTATCCTGACTTGTGATGAGCGACTCTCCTATTATCTCCATGGATTCCATGGTAAGCCCGCCGGCATTTTCAACTATAAGCGCGCCGTTACTGAGTTTTCTTAAGGTTGACGGGATGTTTTTCTTGTTAAGAGCCTCTCCCGAAATCTTAGCTACCTTGCCAAGGAAGGTGGAATCCATGACCTGCATGGCTTTGACCATATCTATGGCAAGCCCTCTTCTGCCGGTGCCCTCAGCTCCCATTACGACAACGTTACCCTTGGCTGCGACCATGCTCATGTCGTCGATCGCATTCACAAGCTGTGCTTTTACCTGTTCTATGCCGTCATAGCGGCCGAAGAGCTTCATTTCCTCTTCATCAAAATCACGCTTGCTTTTTATTGTCTCTTCAAGGACCATGTAGCTTGGATGCTTCATCCTGCCGTTTTCGTCATAGCGGGATTTCTGGTTCGGAGCATCGCTTAGATAGTCCTGCTCGGCCATTGCATCGAACTCCCTCTCTATATCATCAAGAGGGAGATTATTGGTGCTTATCAGATCATCAACCTCTTCAACCTGCTCTACATCCTCAAGCTCCTCAACCTCTCCGAGATCATCAAGATCATAATCCTTAAAGGCGGCTCTGATATCCGAGGTGTCATAATTCTTTACGGGCCTGTTTACTTCTTCGAAGGTCTGTGCGATATTCTGATCTTCATAAGTTTCGGATGGTCCGTATGGCGCATAAGACTCTTCAGACTCTTCATCCGTCTTAAGTCCCATGTCCTGACTCTCTGTGGTTTCCGGAATATCCGTATCAGCTTCCGGCTCTTCTATCTCCGGGATATCGGTATCCGGTTCCGTTTCAAAATCCGTATCTGTTTCTTCTTCAGTATCTGTATATGTTCCTGTTTCCGTCTCTTCGCGGGTATCTTCTGCAGAAAGCTTTGAAGCTTCCGGCTCTTCCGAAGGGGTCACTGTCTCAGCGGCAACAGTCACTTCACCGTCAGATATCTCTTCATCCGAAGGCTCCGTATCCTCCGAAGGGGTCACTGTCTCTGCAGAAACTTCCACTTCACCGTCAGATGTCTCTTCATCCGGTGATCCCGTATCTTCCAAAGCGGTCTCTGCAGCGGTCACTTCGCTGTCAGCTGTCTCATCCGCTGACTGTACATCTTCATTATGGAGATCATCCTTATCAGAATTATCTTCTTCAGGTTCTTCTGCGATCATGGTCTCCGGAACATTTACCATATGTATTATGGGTCTGCTCTCTTCAAGGCTCTTTACGGATCCGCCCATATTTGTGGGTATCACGCCCTTTAGCTTATCGTAAAGGTCATCCGTACGGCTTAGGTCATTATCCCTGTTTTTGTTCTTTTTCCGTATCTTCTTTTCTTCCCAGTTACGTAAGAACTCATCTATATCCATCTGGCCGGTGATCTGTTTTTCCACCATGTCTCCGTCAATTGATGAGCTTATCGTGATCTGTCCGTCATATTCCTCGCCAAGAAGCTCTTCGTATCTCTTGGGCATATAACGGTTTCTGTTTCTTACATCCTGTGAATGCTGGGCAAGATTGTTTTCCGTATAGATTCCGGTATATGGTTCATCCTTATCTGTATCTGTATCGGGATCCTTACCCTTATTAGCATCGTCCGGAGTCTTATCCTCCGAAGATGTCTTATCTGTATCGTTATCCGAAGACTCTTCATCCTGAGGCTTCGTCATTTCATCCTGCACTGAGGAGTCTGCAGTCTCTGCCTGAACAGTCTGTTCATCCTGCAGGGGGGTCTCTGACGATCCTGAAGGCTCTGTATTATCCGCCTGATCTGAAGGCATGACTGTCTGTGTCTGATCCGGATAACCGTAAGGCTCTGAAATCTCATCTGATCCGGATGGCTCGGAAGACTCCGGCTCTGTTATTTCGGATGCCTTTGGAACCAACATGTCTTCGGGTCTTAAGATATCGCCTGCCGTCTTATTCTTTAACTTTTCAAGGTCAAAGCTGTCATCAAGGTTAAATTCCTGAGTCTTTGCGACATTAACGTCCTCTACCGCTTCCACTCTGATGCCGGTATCGGCTGTTCTGTCCTCTGCGGGGGCATAGGGTGCTATACCGGGTGTGAGATTCGGCGTCAGTATATGATCGTCGGCCTCGGGCACAGCTTCTCCCGACAGATAAGCTTCCACACTTTCCTGAAGCTCTGACTGCAGATTCTTGGTATTGAACTTATCGGTAGATCCACCCTGGCCCTTATCAGGCTCTGATACCCTGATATCGGAACCGTGAGGCCTGTTAACCTGATCCGCATAAGGATCGGGCTCGGGCTCAGGTTCACCTGCCGTATACGGTTGTTCATATTCTGGAACAAGATTAAGATTCGGAGCGGAGATCGCGTTGTATTTTAATTCCTGTGTGGGAGTAAGATCAGCATGCTGTTTTTTAAGCTCCATCGCTTTGGTAACATACTTTCCTTTTCCGAACCACAGTATCAGCTCATCGCATTCTTCAACGCATTTTGTTTCCTGTCCGGTCATGTGATACAGATATGCCAGCTCATATGCCCATTTTTCCCTGTAGTCGCGCTTCTTGTATTCTTCGAGGACCTCGATCCTCTCCTCAAGGGAAACCTCCTGAGCCGTGTATATCTTGTACAGTAATATGTAGCTGCCGGTATCTCCGGGAGCGACCTTTACGAATTCCTTGTAAAAGCTTATAGCCTGGACGATATCATCCATCTTGACTGCCAGCTCGCAAAGCGCATATACTATCGTCCTGCTGCCGGGGTAACGCTCATAAGCGAGGAGAAGTATATCCCTGCTTTCCTCGTAACGCTTGTTGATCTTATATATCTCACTGACAGTGCCAAGCATTGAAACGCTCTTGACTCTGCGCCAATCGATCGTATCGGCGATATCCATCGCCTCCACAAATCTTCTCTCCGCTATCAGAGCCTTGATCCGATCCGCGCAGATCTGATATTCATACTTGTCCAATGAATTTCTCCCCTTGTCTGAAATGTAATGTCAGACTATAAGACACAAAAACTCTATATAGTTTAGCATACAAGGTTTTTAATGTCAAAAATAACGCCCGTTTTGAATAGCTCCCGTTTTTATGAAAGCAGGTCCGAAAGCATGGCAAATTCCTGAAGCGTAAGCGCTTCTCCCCTTATATTCTCATTAAGCCCCATACTGCAGAGGGCCTCAGTCACCTTTTTCTTGTCAAGAGAAAGGCCTGGATCGTTGCCCAAAGCATTGGCAAGGGTCTTTCTGCGCTGGTTAAAGGCAGCCCTTATAAGCTTAAACATATGATCTTCATTTTTTACCGGGATCTTTTTATCCCGTAATATCTCCATCGTGATCACCGAGGAGGTGACCTCGGGTCTCGGGATAAAGCAGTGCGGAGGCACGTTAAAGACGATCTTCGGATCTGAATGATACTGTACTGCAAGAGAAAGTGCACCGTAATCCTTGGTCCCGGGGCCTGCCTTCATCCTCTCTGCGACCTCAGCCTGTACCATGACAGTGATCCTCTTTAAAGGAAGCTTTTTTTCAAGAAGCATCAGTATTATCGGGGTCGTGATGTAATAAGGAAGATTTGCAACAACACTTACGTCTTCCTCCCCTACCTCATCCCTTATATAACTTTCAAGATCAAGCTTCATGATATCAGCATTTAAGATCTTTACATTGTCATAATCCGAAAGGGTTTCCTCAAGTATCGGAATGAGACTCTTATCTATTTCGACCGCAGTGACACTGCCCGCCTTTTCGCATAAAAGCTGCGTAAGTGTGCCTATACCGGGGCCAATCTCTATGATATGATCGCTTTTTTCGATCATTGCAGCCTCTGCTATCCTTTCGGGGACCCTGGCATCGCATAAAAAATTCTGCCCGTACTTTTTCTTTAAGACAAAATCATATTTGTGCAGGATCTCTATGGTCTTCTGTGAGTTAAACCTTGTTGCCATCAGATGTCCTCATATCTTAATCCAAATAGTTTCATCGCATTGTCAAAGGTGATCCGTTCTGCTTCCTCTCTGCTTATCCCCTTAATTTTTGCAAGCTCCTCCGCAACAAAGGTTAAGTAGAGGGAACAGTTTCTCCGTCCCCTGTAGGGAACCGGTGCAAGGTAGGGACTGTCTGTCTCAAGCACTATGCTTTCAATCGGGATACCGTTTACTACCTCCTTAAGCTTTCCCGCATTCTTAAAGGTCAGCACGCCCCCGACACCGATATGATATCCAAGCTTCACATATTCGAGGGCATCTTGCAGATGATAGGAATAACAGTGAATGATCCCGGATAGTCCCCTTCCGTATTCCTTTATGATATCCATCGTATCCTTTGCGGCATCCCTGCTGTGTATGACAACGGGAAGCTTAAGCTCTTTCGCAAGCTTTAGCTGTGAGATAAAGACTCTTTTCTGCAGATCCTTATCCGGCTCCTTATAGTGGTGATCAAGACCGATCTCCCCTATTCCCACGATCTTATCATTTGACAGGCACTTATCCCTAAGCCATTCTATTTCTTCATCATCGAATTCCTCTGCATCCGAAGGATGTACGCCAAGTACGCCGTATACAAAAGGATATTTCTCCGTAAGCTTTATCGTATCCTCACAGGTCTTTTTGTTGACGCCCACGTTTATTACGGGATATACACCCTCTCTATAGCACAGTTTCAGTATCTCATCCCTGTCTGTATCAAAGGCCTCATCATCGAAATGGGCATGTGTTTCGAAGATCATCTTATCCTCCGGAAAAAAAATGCTTGCAATTATAATAACATTTTAATATAATGTGTTGTGCGCGTAAGAAATATGCGCGATTAGCTCAGTTGGTAGAGCACCTGACTCTTAATCAGGGTGTCCAGGGTTCGAGCCCCTGATCGCGCATTAAGGCATCGGTTTTGCAGTTATCTGCGAGGTCGGTGCTTTTTTTGTGAAATTCATGAAAAAGGATATTCTTTATGCTTAAACGCATATATAAGTTCATTCCCGACGCTTAATACATGTCTGTAATCGGGCACCTCGTCCCTTGTATACCACGATGCCTCAGACAGCTCGCTCTCCTGCATCGTTATCGTGTCATCCCCGTCAAGCTCCGCAGTATAGCCTATCATCTGGGCGCCGGACATGCCCCAGGGCTGGTTCCTGTAATACCTTATGTTCTTTACGTTTATACCTACCTCTTCCTTTACTTCCCGTACGAGCGCATCTTCAAAGGACTCTCCGATCTCCACAAAACCCGATACCAGGGCAAGCTTCTTATAATAAGTAAGCTTGTTTCTTACAAGCAGGATCTTATCACCGTTTGTGATGGCTACGATTATAGCAGGTGATATCTTAGGATATTCCACCATGCCGCACTTTTCACAGACCATGGCCCTCTCCGTATCCGAGGGTCTTGCCTTGCTCCCGCAGCAACCGCAGTATTTTCTCGAGTTCCTCCAGCTTACCATATGGACGCCTGTCGCTGCTGCATATACCGTTAGCATGGGCGACAGTTCCCTTAAGGAATGGATACTCATAAGGAAATAATGCTTATCTTCATTTTCCGAAGCCTTAAACAGCTCTTCGCTGTTCTTATATTCGTTTATCCCGGAAAGATCGGCTTCTGTCGTAAGATAAGCCTGCCCCGATATGGAAAAAAGATACCAGGAAGCATCTATAAGCACCGAAATATCCTCTCCCGTTATCTCAGAAAGTTCCTTAAATGTCGGAAAATGTATTTCCCCATTCTCATAGCAGGCAAACACCCTGTTTCCCTTACAGCATAAAGCCAGATTGCTAGGCTCTGCCTTTCTGTTTATATATTCCGGATCGTAATGATCGGGATAGATCTCATGTATCATACCTGTTCCCCGTTTCTGTTTTTTTAGCTGATGGATCTGCTGCTTAGATAAAGCCCGAAATGTTTTCCCGTTTTCGGCATTATCCGCATCCGCAGGCACCGTCTGAACCTTGAAAAGATGGTCATATTAATATATATTTTATCATGACGGTAGAAATTTTATATAGCTGAAAGGATATTTTATGAAAACCGAAGAATTAAAAAGATCCATAGCAAACGGTGAGAAGGATGAGCTGTTAAAAGACATATATGTGGATGAAAAGCTCATAGCGCATCAGAGGGAGAGATATGTAAATGCGATCTCAAGATTTGTCGAGCTCTACGGAGACAGGGATATCGAGATCTACTCCGCTCCGGGACGGACAGAGGTCGGAGGCAACCATACCGATCACCAGCACGGCCAGGTGCTTGCAGCATCGGTAAATCTTGACGTGATAGCTATCTGCTCAAAGACTGATGACGGGATCATAAAAATAGTATCCGACAGCTATAACATAAATCCGGTAAACGTTAACGAACCGGAGAAAAGAGATGAGGAGGAAGGAACCTCCGAGGCACTTATCCGCGGAGTGGCTTCAAAGATCATATCAGACGGCCATAAGGCAGGAGGCTTTGTCTCCTTTATGACAAGTGAGGTGTTAGTGGGTGCCGGTCTTTCATCCTCTGCAGCCTTCGAGGTAGCAGTGGGGACTATCCTTTCGGGTATGTATAACGATATGAAGTTAAGTCCCGTATACATAGCACAGATATCCCAGTATGCGGAAAATGTATACTTCGGAAAGCCCTGCGGACTGATGGATCAGATGGCATCAAGCGTCGGATGTCTTGTAAACATTGATTTTAAGGATCCTTCCAATCCCGTCGTTAACAGAGTCGATGTGGATTTTGACAGTTTCGGCCACAGCCTGTGCATAGTGGATACCAAGGGAGACCATTCCAACCTTACTGATGAATATGCGGCAATCCCAACAGAGATGAAAAAAGTGGCTGCATTCTTCGGAAAGGACTATTTAAGAGAAGTAGATCCCAAGGATTTCTATGAAAACATAGCACAGATACGTAAAACATCCGGAGACCGGGCGATAGTTCGTGCCATTCATTTCTTTGCAGACCACGACCGCGTGGGAAAACAGGTCGAGGCTCTTAAAAAGGGTGATTTTGACAGATTTAAAGATCTCGTCACGGAATCCGGTGACAGCTCCTATAAATATCTGCAGAATGTGTTTGCCGTAACGGATGTGCAGAATCAGAGCGTTTCCATAGGACTTGCCCTTACTGAAAAGCTCCTTAAGGAAAAAGCCGCCTACAGAGTACACGGAGGCGGATTTGCAGGCACCATCCAGGCCTTTGTTCCGAATGATCTTGTGGATGAGTACAAGAAAGAGATAGAAAAGTGCTTTGGAAAGGATACCTGTCACGTATTAAAGATCAGAAAATACGGCGGGATGAAGGTATTATAGACAGATAACCGAGGCAAGGCTTCCCCTGTTACCCTTGGTCCCTCTGTGGGAAAAATATCTTTCGGGATCGCACATCGTGCATCCCCCCACAAGTTCTATATTCGAAGGATCAAGTCCGAGCATTACAAGGCGGTGCCTTACCACTCCCCTCAGATCCAGCATGTATTTTTCGTTATTAACATCCAAGACCCCTGAAAAAGTATCATTTTCGGGGGTTTTTATATCTGATTTATAACTGCCCCTCTCATAGTAGTCTGAAGCCGCATCCCCGATAAGCTCATGTACGGCATCTATAACTTCTTTTCCGACCTCAAAGCAGCACCTGTCTATCGCAGGACCTATGGCAGCATGGATGTCTGCAGGGTTTGATCCAAGGGAGATAAAAGCGTCGATCGCGTTCTTTTCTATATCAGAAACCGTACCTCTCCAGCCACAGTGGACCGCACCGATAACACCTGCTTTTTTATCCTCCAAAAGCAGGGGGACACAGTCTGCGGTAAAGATCGCAAGAGGCACGTTTTTGCATGCCGTGACATATCCGTCGCAGGTATTCATATGACCTTTGCCGTAGGCAGGCCTTAAATCCGACTCATCCGCTATATGTACCCTGTTCTCATGAATCTGTTTTCCACATACAAAGCTTTTATTATCTATCCCCACGGATCCAAGAAATCTTCTCCAGTTCTCAGTGACCCTCTCTTTAATGTCGCCTCTGTTCATACCGAGGTTAAGAGATCTGAACATGCCGTCACTGACACCGCCTTTTCTCGTCGAAAAGCCGTGTGGACAGCTGATCAGTGAGGATCTAAGCGTTTCAACATCCTCAGTCTGATCCTCTGATCTCATTAACCTGTCACCCTCGTATTCAAGCAGGAGGTCTATCCGGTCCTGTCCGTTTAAAAGAGGCTTTAAAAAATACTTATCGCCCTCCCAGGCGGGAAGATCTAACAGCCTGTCTGCGCTTATCCATTCAAGCTCGCCCTCGTCACTAACTGTTTTAAGCGTGCCCGTATACTCAGAAGCCGAGTAGAGATACATGTCCTCATCATCCCATTTATCAGACACGAATTTCACGAGCCCGTGGAGATGGTATTTTGTAAGAGTAAGTCCGGTCTCTTCATATACCTCACGCAGGAGACATTCCTCTGCTGTCTCGCCTTCCTCAAATTTTCCGCCTACACCGATCCATTTTCCTTCGTTTATGTCATTTTCCTTTTTGTTGCGGTGCAGCATCAGGTATTCACTTTTATCGTTTTTTATATAACAAAGAGTGGTGTTTACAGGCACTATTCCGATCCCCACTTTACAAAGGCAGCAGAGCCGCCCTTTACGATGCATCTGCCATCCTTAACAGAGGCTCCCTTTCCGACCGAATATATGAGTTTTCCCTTTATCTTAAGCTTGCATTCCTCACCGGAAGGATTGATGATCACGGAAATCTTCTCGTTCTTCGTAAACCTGTCATACTGCATGTAGTGGCCGGCATTTATGAACTCTATCTCTGCGGTGTTCTGTAGTGCCTCATGCTCCATCCTTACCTTTATGAGCTTTTTGATCTCATTAAGCAGGGAATCCGGATCCTTTTTTGCTGCTTCCACGGTCGGTCTCTTCTTGGAATCATCAACGGGAAGGTAGAGCTTATCCGGATCGGCATCGGAGAATCCTGCATTTTTGCTGCTGTCCCACTGCATCGGGGTCCTCGATCCCGTCCTTTCGTAGCCGCCTTCCTTGGATATGAGATCTTCCTTATACTTCATGCCTATCTCATCCCCGTAATAGATAAACGGTGCTCCGGGCATTGACAGTAGGAAGGCAAATGCAAGCTTGGCCTCATTTCCCTTTATGGTCTTTGAAAGCCTTATCATGTCATGATTTCCGGAAGGAATGCAGATAAGACCTTCCCTGTTTGTCTTTTCGTAGTTCTCCACATATTTCTTGACGAACTTCTTGCAGGTGCCCTTTCCCTTGCTGGAAAAATAGGGCTTTTTGCATCTGAACAGGTCATTATAGTGAGAGGGTCCGAAGTGAAGCAGAAAATCCATATGGAATCCGCCCTTTATGGATTTATCCGGCTCTCCCCATTCGGAGATCATTGCTGCTTCAGGATATTTTTTCCTGAGGAAATCCCTGACCTGCTGCCACAGGCTTATGGTCCCGAGCGAATCCCTGTCATATTTTACGAGGGATCCCGCCATGTCCACACGGAAGCCGTCGCAGCCCATATCAAGCCAAAACTTCATTATATTCATCATTTCCTTAAGGGTGGCTTTGGGGCCCTCTGCATCCATCGGCTGCTGCCACTTCTTTTCGGGCTTGTAGAATCCGTAGTTGAGCGCCGGCTGATGGGAAAAGAAATTAACGGCAACCGCACCCTGTCTGTCACAGATCCCGGTAAGTGCACCCATGTTCTTCGGGCTTTCCCATACGCTGTCAGACCATATGTATCTGTCGGTATATTCGTTTTTTTCGGGCTTCATTGACTCTGCAAACCATTTATGGTTTACCGAGGTATGGCCGGGTACCAGGTCAAGCAGCACATGCATCCCCCTTTTGTGGGCTTCCTTAAAAAGCTGTTTGAGGTCATCATTGGTACCGTATCTTGGCGCAACCTTGTAGTAATCCGAGATGTCGTAGCCCGCATCAAAAAAAGGCGATTCAAAACAGGGATTGAGCCAAATAGCATTACACCCGATATCTTTTATGTAATCGAGCTTTTCTATTATTCCCTGTATATCGCCTATGCCGTCAGCATTGCTGTCCCTAAAGGACTGGGGATATATCTGGTAAAATATCGCATTTTCAAGCCATTTTGGAATATCTGCCGTTTTCTTCTTAGTCATATCTGCACCTTTCTCTGTCTGTTCCGCCTTCTGTGATAACAGGCTCTGTACGAATATATCATAGCATTTACCTGCATTTTTGGAAAACAAAAAAATGCGCCGGTGATAAGACCTTCTGACATAAATACTCCCCCGGCTTAGCTCTCTGCCGGGGGAGTGTGATGGATGTGATGGTATGGTCATTGCTGCGGATGTGTTATTAAATATTCCTCAGCCGCTTCCTTTGCAAGGCTTGAAATACTTGCTAGATCATACTGTCGTGCTTTAGATCCTGTATTTCCAAAATAAAAAGCATCAATAAACTTATCAGCATATATATCTGCAGCAATACCTATAAAACCAGCTTCAGCTGCCAATTCATAAATATTTGTCTGAGACTTAACAATCTCCCTTCTTTGTTCTGCCATATCAGCTTTTTCAAGCAACGATTTGATTCTTTGCCCCTCATTATTTAAGTAAAAGAGGCTATAACAATAATCTTCACCGGATATATTAATTAAACCTACTTGATTTTCCACATCTATTTCATTTACGGATTTGTTCAATATTTGACCTGTCTTCTCCTCATCAATGGTCATCCCGATGGTAACTCCGCCGCCTGCTTCTGTAAAGTTTGTCTTCGTTGCAGTTACCGCAGAGTTATGTGCATTCGTCCTTGCGGTTTGGAGGGATTTGCCGCTTGCGATATTACGCATGAATACTTCCAGGTATTTGCTTACATATTTGTTTATATAGTCTGCCTCCTGTTCTGGAGTCAGACCTTTTGGAAGGTTGTTCTTTCTAAAGCGGTCAAGGTCACTTTCGATATACTTTGCAAGATTCTGAGCTCCCTTCAGGGCCGCTTCGCGGGCTTTATTCAGCGATTTTCCCCCTGTAACAGCCTTGGCAAATTCGCTTTGGTAGAGGATAGCCAGTATATCTTTACTTACATATGCGGAGTCTATGGCCGCGCAGTCCTTTCCGGCAAGCTGATCTACGGTAACGGTCACATTGTTATCAAGTACTATCGTGGTGCCTATAAGTGCGGCATTCTTAAGGCCTGTGATAACGGTATTAAGATCCGGGGCAGCGGCAGGAATCTGAGGTGCATTTACTGTCGGAGGATCGGTATTCTGGCCGGAGCCTGAACTGTCGTTATTGTTATTATCGTTATCCTGCGGCGGATCAGCCTGCGGAGCAGGTGCAGGTACCAGATTAAGAGCGGATATGATAAGGCCGAAAGCATCGGCATTTAAATCTATGGAAGCACCCAAAGCGGATATTGTCAGTACATACGAACCGTTTTCCTGTCTTGTCAGTGTATATGTGAAATTATCATTTGCATCCCTTGTACCTTCGGTGACTTCATCTCCGGTGATCTGATAACCTCTGTTTGGAGTCAGGGTTATTGTTCCCTGCTCGGATAAGTTTTTAAGATAATTCTTCTGTGTTTCCTCTTTATATGTAAATCCATTGTAAGCCGGATCATTTACATTTTCAGGTCCCGCAAAATTGACTGACCAGTACTGGTTTGTGGCCGGCGTACCGCCCACTGTCGCATCGTCAAAATTGTTTGTAACTGTTGCGTTATTTGTCCCGACAGTACCAAAATTATCGATAATGTTCAGATTATTGGTCGTGACGGTTGCAAAGTTGTTGTCTATCGTTCCGCCATTGGTCGTTACAACAGAGTCTCCGTCGTTATTTATGATATGACCTTCATTAGTTCCGACATCATGACCATTGGTATGATCAATGTCTCCATCAACTGTGGTAATAATATCAACATCCTGTGTCAGATCATTTGCAAGTACCGTAACGATAAGGCCCGAAACCCCACCCATCACACCAAACGGTGATATTGCAAGGGTTACAGCCATCATTGCCGCCACAGTCTTTACCGAGATCCTTTTTAACAATTCTCTGTCCTTCATTTCCTCTTCCTTTCCTCCTGCACTCTTTCTTTGTTTATATGTTTGTCTGCACCTGTTTTTCTACTTCCGTATTATTGCTATTTTTCATTCAAGAAAACATTAAATATTTTCCCTTTTACTTATTAGTTGCAGCAGAAGCCGATTTTACTCACTGGGATTTTTCACAAAGATTCGAGGTGCGTTTTGTACATGTTGCTGAAGAGACTTATGAAATGCAGGTATAAAGCAAAAGCAGCGGAGTGTTGATCCGCTGCCCGCTTATAATTCATATCAGAAGAGAGTTGTTGTTTTTTATTATCAGTATATCAGTCCCACTTAACTGAATGTGAACACTCCTCAAAATACTCTGCCATAAATGTGATCAGCTTCTTTAACATGGTAACCGCCTCCTTTTACAATGTTTTTATGATTGTTTAAGCTACTGTCTTTAATCCGGATCTTAAGGGATTTTTTTGTTCTCCC
>JAILPG010000328.1 GCA_024699595.1 Lachnospiraceae bacterium
CATCTCCTGTTTTTTAAGTGCCTCCCGTATGGCTGTAACAAGAGTATCATAGACTACAGAAGGCTCTGAAAACCTGATCTCCATCTTGGAAGGATGGACATTCACATCCAGATGATCCGCAGGTATCTCAAGATACAAAAGGACAAAAGGAAATTTATGAAGCATCATGTAGGGCTTGTAGCCTTCGGAAAGAGCGCTCTTTATAACATTGCTCTTTATATATCTCTTATTGACGAAGTATATCTCCATGTTATGGTTGCTTCTGCATAAGACCGGTTTTCCGATGTATCCGGAGATCGTCAGGTTTTCTGTTTTTGCATTTATGGGGATCATGTTTTCCATGACAGACTTACCATAAAGGCAGTAGAGGTTATCAAGAGCCTTGTTCGTACCATAGCTCTGAAGCTTCACGTCATTTCCGGACATATATTTAAAAGCGATCTCCGTATTTCCCAAAATGGCCTTTTCCATGTAATCGGAAATATAACCGGCCTCGGTCTTTTCGCTCTTTAAAAACTTCCTCCTTGCAGGCGTATTATAAAACAGATTACGTACTATGAAGGTAGTTCCGGTCGGCACTCCCGCCTCATCAAAAACCATCTCTTTTGATCCTTCAACGACATATCTTATTCCGGTGATCTGCTCTTTGGTTTTCGTATAGAGCTCGACCATTGATACCGCGGCTATGCTTGACAAGGCTTCCCCTCTGAAGCCTAAGCTCCTTATCGAAAAAAGATCGGCCGCATCATTTATCTTGCTCGTGGCATGACGCATGAATGCGGTCCTTATCTGATCCCTATCTATTCCGCTGCCGTTATCCGTAACCCTTATGTAGGATATCCCCCCGCCTTTTATTTCCACCGTTATGGCTGTTGCGCCTGCATCTATGGCGTTCTCCACCAGTTCCTTTACGATGCTTAACGGCCTTTCGACCACCTCACCGGCGGCTATCCTGTCTATGGTCTTTTCATCGAGAACATGAATTTCGCTGTTCATTATCTCATCCCCACCTGTTGTTTATCGTATTTTTTATCCTGCACAAAGTATTTAAAGCATCGATCGGTGTCATATGATCGACATCCATTTCCGAGAGTTCGTTTATTATGTCATCATCCTTTACGGTATCAAAAAGAGACATCTGCATAAGATCCACCTCATCAAGCTTTCTGTTCTGGGCCTTTGCGTGTGACTGCCCTTCAGATGCTATGAGGCTTATCGATGCCGTGATATCGTTATCCGACAGTTCCTTTGACAGTTCATCGGCTCTTTCAATGACTGTTTCCGGAACCCCCGCAAGCTTGGCCACCTGTATGCCGTAGCTGCGGTCAGCGCCGCCTCTTACGATCTTTCTTAAAAATACTATATCATCACCCTGTTCCTTGACCGCAACGCAGTAATTGTTGACGGAATCGATCTTGCCTTCAAGCTCGGTAAGCTCATGATAATGAGTCGCAAATAAGGCCTTGGCCCCAAGAAGTTTTGGATTGGCTATGTATTCTATCACGGCCCATGCGATCGAAAGCCCGTCGAAAGTGGAGGTTCCTCTTCCGATCTCGTCAAGAATAAGAAGGCTCTTTGGTGTCGCATTCCTTAGGATATTTGCAACTTCAGACATCTCGACCATGAAGGTACTCTGTCCGCTTGAAAGATCATCCGATGCCCCGACCCTTGTGAATATCCTGTCCACGAGACCGATATTTGCTTCTCTTGCAGGCACAAAGCTTCCGATCTGGGCCATCAGCACGATAAGCGCAGTCTGTCTCATGTATGTTGATTTTCCCGCCATGTTGGGCCCGGTGATGATGCTCACGCGGTTTTTCTGGTTATCAAGATAGGTGTCATTGTCAACAAACAGATCATGATCAGTCATCTTCTCAACGACCGGATGTCTGCCGCCTTTTATATCGATTATGCCTTTTTCATTAAGCTTTGGCCTTACATAATCATTCCGCCTTGCCACATGTGCAAAGGAAGCATAGGCATCAAGCTTTGCGATAATCCTTGCAGTTTCCTGTATCCTGTCTATCTGTGCGGCGATCTGTTTTCTTACATCGTTAAACAGATCATATTCAAGGGAAAAGAGACGGTCCTCGGAATTAAGGATCATATCCTCAAGCTCCTTAAGCTTATCGGTCGTATATCTTTCGGAACCTGTCAGAGTCTGTTTTCTGACATAATCATCCGGTACCATTGCCTTATATGAATTGGTCACCTCAAAATAATACCCGAATACCCGGTTGTAACCGATCCTCAGATTCTTTATCCCCGTTCTCTCTCTGTCATCCTCTTCAAGCTTTGCAAGCCATTTCTTGCCTTCCGTCTTTGCTTTTCTCAGGGAATCAACGGTTTCATTGTAGCCTGTCTTAATTATCCCGCCTTCCTTGATCTGAAGAGGCGGATCATCCTCGATCGCGCTTAAGATAAGATCGCGGATATCCGTAAGAGGATCCAGATCATCAAAAAGAGCTTTAAGTTCCCTGCTCTTTGTATCCTGTGACAGTCCCTTTATGGGACCAAGCATCTCAAGCGATCTCAAAAAAGCATTTAAGTCCCTCGGATTTGCGGATCTGTAGTTGACCTTTCCCATCAGTCTCTCGAGATCATAGATCGGTGTAAGATACTCCCTTAATTCCTCTCTGAACACATCGTTGTCAAAAAGATCCGAAACCGCATTGAGCCTTTCTGTGATAGCATCCTTGCTGATAAGCGGCTGCTCTATATAGTTCCTGATCTGTCTGGCACCCATAGCAGTGCGCGACTTGTCCAGTATATGAAACAACGACCCCTGCTTCTTCTTATCCCTCATGGTCTCGATAAGCTCTAAGTTCCTTCTTGTGGCCTGATCAAGGAGCATATAGGCACAGGAGTTAAATACGTTCATCTCCCTGATATGATCAAGGGAATTGTTAAGCTGTGTCTCCTTTATATACTTAAGAAGAGACCCTGCCGCGATCGCGCCCACGGAATGATCATCCTCAAAATAAGGATCAAGGCTTAACAGTTTAAAATGATCCTTAAGCGTATTAATGCAGGTATCATCATCAAAATACCAGGCCTCAAGCGAACAGATGCAGACGGACAGCCTGTACTTTATCTCATCAAGATCCAGGCCGCAGAACAGGAAAGGTTCATTGCACACGATCTCCGCAGGCTCGAAACGGTATATCTCATCCATGAGCTTGTCTTTGTCCGCCACCTCGGTTACCAGAAAATCTCCGGTAGTGATATCGCAAAGGGCGATCCCGAACATATCGCAGATGCACACGATACACATCAGGTAATTGTTTTTTGATGAATCAAGCGAATCGACATCAAGATTTGTACCCGGTGTCACTATCCTCGTAACCTCTCTCTTTACAAGGCCTTTTGCCTCCTTCGGGTCCTCCACCTGATCACAGATGGCTACCTTG
>JAILPG010000014.1 GCA_024699595.1 Lachnospiraceae bacterium
GATCCACACTCATCAATAAGATCCAGACCATGTCCATAATGTCTGAAAAAGACATTCAGTCGGGACGTCTGCAGTCCAAGATAATCAGGGACGTGGAGGCAGTGGAGACGCTGTCTGACCAGATATTCGTGAATTTCATGAATATAATAATAAATGTAGGCGTCGCACTTGCGGTCACTGTATCCAAGAGCAGGGTTGTGTTCATATTTTTCCTGCTGATGGTGCCGCTGGCGGCCGCTTTGGTATATGTATTCAAGAAACCCATCAAAGCCCACAACGCCCGTTTCCGAAAGGAGGTTGAGGCGACCAGTGCCAGGGTGAGCGAGATGGTGGAACTGGTGCCTGTCACCCGCGCCCACGCTCTTGAGGAAGAAGAGATGGAGCGCATGAATGAGCAGGTCAGACAGATCGCGGTGGAGGGTTACCAGCTTGATATGGTGCAGACCAATTTCGGCGCGGTGAGCTGGGCGTGCTTCCAGATCTTCCAGGTGATATGCCTGGTGTTCACGGCGTTTCTTGCACTCCGCAGCGTCATAAAGACCGGAGACGTGGTGCTGTATCAGAGCTATTTCACGACCATAGTCGGACAGGTCTCCAGTATGTTAAATCTCCTGCCGACTATTTCCAAAGGTCTTGAGTCCGTTAATTCCATCGGTGAGGTGCTGACGGTCGAAGATGTTGAAGACAACGAGGGCAAGACAGAACTAAATGAACTTCGCGGGGAGTACCGCTTTGAGCATGTATCATATACTTATCCGAACACCGAGAAGCAGGTGATATGCGACATGAATCTGGACGTACATGAAGGTCAGACCATAGCTTTCGTCGGGGAATCCGGAGCAGGCAAATCCACTATCATGAACATGCTCATAGGATTTATACTGCCGACTGAAGGAAAGCTTTATGTGGACGGGCTGCCGATGGATGAGATCAATCTTCGGAGCTACAGAAAGCATCTGGCGGTAGTGCCGCAGACTACGGCGCTTTTCTCCGGATCGATAAAGGATAATATACTCTATGGCACAAGCGATGTGTCGGAGGAAACTCTTGACAGGGTGATACGTGAATCGGGATTGTCGGGAGTTATAGAAAAACTTGAGGATGGCATAGACACAGGCGTAGGTGAACACGGAGACAAACTCTCCGGCGGGCAGAAGCAGCGTATCTCCATAGCCAGGGCTCTCATCCGCGATCCGAAAGTGATAATATTAGATGAGGCGACATCGGCCCTCGACGCCATATCGGAACGCGAGATATCCGGCGCTCTCGATAATATGTCCGAATCACGGACCACATTTATAGTAGCGCATAAGCTTGCGACAGTCAGAAAGGCGGATCTCATCATCGTGATGCAGGACGGCGGCGTGGTCGAGAGCGGTACCTTCGAGGAGCTGATGAGCAAACGGGGGTATTTCTACAGGATGGAAGAAGGCTTGGGGTGATATAACGTGAAGCCACACGGTCAGACCCGGGCGTATGCAGAAATATGAGATAAGGGTACAAAATATGATCGGAAAAAATAAGAAGAAAATGACATATTATGATTCACTTCCGGGAATGCTTCGGTATTATGACGGAGTTGCTGAAAAAGACAGGTTCACGGGGAACACGTCTGATGAACTTAATGATTGGCAGGTGAAGTCCCGGAAGACGCTGAGTGAAGTGATCGGACTGAAGAGGCTGCTGGAGGCAGGAAGTGAAGGCGGAATTCTGTGTTCCAGACTGCAAACGGGACATTCAGAGGATTCTGCATCTGACAGTGTCATTCTGAGCGAAGCGAAGAATCCCCCAACCGTTTGCGAGAAGGTTGACTCTGTATCCGTCGAAGGCGGCATCACCCGTGAGAAATATCTTTTCCATGTGGATGAGTATACAATCATGACCATGTATGTGCTCAGGCCTGCCTGTGCATCAAAGGGAACGTACCTTGCACTTGCCGGACACCAGGGCGGCGGCAAGGAATCGGTAGCAGGCGTACGCGATTTAAAATGTGTCCGCGAGAGGATAGATTTCTTCAACTATGATTACGGACTTAAGCTTGCGAAGATGGGATATCTTACGATATGTCCGGATCCGAGAGGCTTCGGAGAAAGACGGGATGAAGTCGCACAGGGAGATACCGATTCAAAGATTCTAAACTCAAGCTGCAGAAGCTTAAGCAATATGGCTATACCGCTGGGGCTAAGTGTAGTGGGGCTATGTGTGTGTGATTACGTCAGGCTGATCGATTATCTGTCGGTTCCTGATAATGTGATCACAGGATCGGCGCAGGAGTCAGGCAAGCCAGTCGGACATGACAATGCTGACCGGACTGACGGAGACACAGCAACAGAATCCGTCAGAGTGGGTATAGTAGGATTTTCCGGCGGCGGCATGCAGGCGCTGTATCTGGCTGCACTGGACGAGCGTGTTAAGAATGTGGTCATCAGCGGCTATATGTACGGCGTGAAGGATTCGCTCCTGATCCTTAACAACAACTGCAGCTGCAATTTTGTGCCGGGACTGTGGGATCATTTCGACATGGGAGACATAGCGTGCATGATCGCGCCGAGACCGCTCATTATCCAATCCTGTGAAGAGGACCATTTAAACGGACCGAGAGGTCTTGAAAATGTATATGAGCAGATCAAGATCATAAGGCGCGCATATGAGATATACGGAGCGGGAGATGATCTGAAGCATGACATTCGCCCCGGCGAGCATCATTTCTATGATGAAGTACTGGAGAATCTTTAATACTGAATGAAGTTTTGACTGATAATACGCTCATGTATGTTCAGACCGACTTGTATCATCCATGAAACAGGTCGAAGTATCATATAAATAACTAAAGTATAACGGAGAACAATATGACAAAAGAAGAAACCAATAAACTCCTTGATGAGTATATACAATACCTGATGGATAACTCGGACGCCGAGCATCCATACTGGAATATAGAGAAGGTCAGATCCGGTAAGCCGAACAGGTGGAATTACATAGACGGATGCATGATAAGCGCGATCCTGAGGCTTTATAAGATCACCGGCGATGAGAAGTATTTAAAATTCGCGGATGATTTTGTCTCCTTCTATATCAATGAGGATGGCTCTGTCAATACCTACAGCATCGAGGAGTATAATCTGGATAACATCCGTCCGGCGTGCAATCTTTTTACATTATATGATCTGACCGGTAAGGAAAAATACCGCAGAGCCATGGATACCTTCAGAGCACAGCTACAGACTCATCCGCGCACGAACGAAGGCAACTTCTGGCACAAGGAGATCTATCCCAATCAGGTGTGGCTTGACGGGCTTTATATGGCGCAGCCTTTTTATGCGGAATATGAGAGAAGATATAACAAGATGAGTGGCTGCATCGATTCATTTAAGCAATTTCGGAATGTGTACCGTTTGATGCGTGATGAAGATACAGGCCTGTATTATCATGGCTATGATGAATCCCGCAAGATGTACTGGGCTGATCCTGAAACCGGACATTCCCTGAACTTCTGGCTTAGGGCCACCGGATGGTATCTGGCTGCGCTGGTGGATACCGCAGAGGCCATGGGAGAGGAACTCTATAATGAGTACAGAACACTGATCGACACCTTCAAAGAACTTGTTGACAATGTGCTCAGATACATGGATCCGGAAACTCATATGTTCTATCAGGTGATCGACAAGCCGGAAGCGGAAGGCAACTATCTTGAGACCTCCGGATCGTCGCTCATCGCATATACTATCCTTAAAGCAGTCCGCCTTGGATTTATCCCGAAGAGATACGCAGAGATCGGTGAAGATATCTTCTATGGCGTCACCGACAGATATCTGTCCAGAAATGAAGACGGCACTCCCCGCCTCGGGGGCATCTGCCTGGTGGCAGGCTTAGGAGGCGAGCAGCACCGTGATGGGTCGCTTGAATACTATTTCAGTGAACCTGTTGTTGAAAATGACGCCAAGGGAACAGCTCCGCTTCTTCTGGCGTATTCTGAAATTCTTGCAAATACTTAAGATCCTTGCAGTAAGATAAAATTAACCGGGGCTGTCTCTTCTGACAGCCCCGGCTATTATATACATCTTATATTGATCCTATGATCAATTCTTGGGAGCTTTTATGGTATAGCTACTGCTATACGAACCGTAGAACTTTCCGCCGCTTGATACAAACACGATCGCTCCGGTGCCGACGGAATTTAAGCTGTTTCCGAAGGAATCCGTAAACTCGGCCAGATTGATACTGTATACACCATCCACACACACGTCGGCAAGGGTCAGCTGTTTTCCATCCTTCATAAGCGGGATTGTTGTTTTCACCGTACTGCCGTCATAGAATTCCAGTTCTTCGTCTCCCTCTCCTACGGTATAGCTGCCATTCTCGATACCGCTATAGCAAAGCAGTACCTTCTTCGGATCAAAGTACGCCTTTCTTTTGGGATTGATATCCAGCGTAAGAACGGTTCCGTCAGGATCTAATGTGACTGACTTACTCCCTTTTGCCACTTTCACAACGGTGGAACTAAGCTTTAAGCCCCTCATCTTGAGTTTCACATCCAGCGGCTGGTATACCCCTACGGAATACAGCGAACCGCCCTGGATCGTATTTCCGTTTTCATCATAGTACTTCGGTCCGATCCTCAGGATATAATCACCGCTACCCGGAAGCTTCACCTTATCATAATCCGCAGCGCTGCAGACAAATTCACGTGTACCGTCTTCGAGTACCCTGTAAAGATTCACGTCAAGACGCTTATCCGTCAGGTAGATCTTTTCTGCCCCTTTTGTCTTGTTGTACTTTACATAGACTGTTTTCTTGCTGAGATCCGCAAAGTTCTTCAGGGTAGCCTTCGAATTATAATCGATGGCCGTCCTGATCCCGTAGTAGCTGAGTTTGACTCCACCACGCCGCGTTCCGATCACATCCACGCGGTCCATATGTTCATAGAGGTTCTCCCCGACTTTCAGATCCTCGCCGCAGGTATCACCCTTTAAGAAGTTGCCATCCTTACTTGCTACTGCATATACATCGAAATAACGGATGTTCTTGTCATATTTGTTGTATTCTTCCAGCGAATCCTTACTGAGGATGGTGCCATCGTCAGCGATCTTATACTCCACCACTTTGGGAGTATATTCCGTCTTCGACACCTGTGTTTTTCCGTCGTAGCTTAAGTATACCTTGAAATAAGAGGTACCGGTCATCGAAGAATCAATGCTTTTACCGGTAAACTCGATCGTCTTCTTTTTCTCCGTAACGAAAGCTGCATTGTCAAAGCGGGCCGGAAGGATCGCAAATGTCGCAGTTGCTTTCTTTCCATTGTAGGTTCCTTTTCCAATCACCTTCACTTGTGCAGTACCTGCATTCGTATTATTTGTGTAGGTCATGGTATAGTCGGTATTCCATACCAGTTCCTTCGCCTCCTCTCCGGTACCGCTCATTACCCGGATATCCACACTGCAATTATACAACGCCGATCCCATCTTAAGTTTTTCCTGGCGTCCCACCATTTTTGCTCCGGTATAGAACACAGGAGTAATGGGTTTGATCCAGAAGTCTCCCTCTTTTACGGTATCGGTCTTTGCACAGAGCTTGATCGCATCACCGTAAGAGTCTGGATCCAGCGTGAACTTCGCACCGGTAAATACATCCGTGGTACCTTCTTTTGCCAGCGGCTCTACCGCAGTATCCGGAATGAGTGTCATTTTCCCGTCCGGATCCATGGCATACCACTTCACGTCTTTTGTACTCTTATCTGTACCGTCAAAACCCTTAAAAGCAGCCACATCAAAGGCCAGGATGTTTCTGCCGTCCTTATCCTGCGTCACTTCTACCAGCATAGTATCATCCCGCAACGTACTTCCTTCGAAATCGCAAAAACTTACATATCTGGAATCCGCAATGTGATAGACGGAGTACTTCTGATCCCAGTAGGGGGTAAAGTTTGTAAACAGCCCTTTGTCGTTCAAATAAGAGAAGGACAGTTCAATCTGCTTATCCCCGGTGTTATACGGAACCTGTCTGCTTTCACCGTACTTCCCGAGCTTGATTTCCATATACGATCTATAAGTACCGTTCAGCCAGCCGGTCACGGCCTGCAGATTTTCCGCCTGATAATCAGTCCCCGCCCAGGAGTAGGAAGCAGAGTAATCCTTAACTGTTTTGACCGTCCCGGATTCTTTCAGAACCGGTTTTCCCGCTCGGTCAATGATCCCGATATTTAGTTTAGCATTATAGCCACCGTATCTGTTCACGCCTCCGTATTCTCTGATGATACCTTTTCCCTTGAGGCCTTTGATCTCTTCCGCATTGGTGAAGATCACCGGCTGTTTACGGATCACAAGGTAATAATCGTTTTGCTTCACAGACGATAACCCCAGAGTTTTGTGAGATACCGCGACATAGAGCTTTTTGCCCGCATACAGATCCGACGGGTTCTTTGCAGCAATGGCCTTAAGTTGTTCTGAAATACTGAGTCCCTCAGTAAAGATCTTCTCAAATTCTTTGGTCCTGTCTTCCGGCGTTTGGGCATAACTTTCCGGTACCAGGGCAAAACGCATATTCTGGCAATCCCGTACCAGCCATTTCGACTGATACACGTTAACATAGGTCTCCGCAAACTCTCTATCAGTCAACGTATCCATGAATTCATCTGTCGGGAAATAAAAATCATCGTCGTAGTCACCATCTGCCAGTCTCAGATCTTCTTCGCCTACAACATAAGTGCATACTTCCACACGGTTGCTGTTTTTTGAGGCCTTGTAGTTTGCATTGTTCATTACATTGCCGTCCGCATCAACCATCTTTATATGATTTTCGCCGATCGCTTTAGCGGCGATATAGAAACGGAGCCCCGGGTAGCAATTGGGTTCCGTTCCCAGATTATAGCTATTACCCCATAGGCATTCACGCAGAACACTGTTTTCACTATAAACGGAAAACTCTACAAGATCGGCAAAGAATTCACCGGTATCGGCGTCGAAAGCCTTCGCGGAAAAATTCTCTGAAGGCTTAAACGGCTGACCGATCTTCTTGGGTTTGCCCCATTCATTAACGCCATCCGTGGGTTCTTCAAACGGAATACTTACAGTGGTGCTTGTTCCTGTGATGTCATAAAGCTCAAGAACCAGATTTTTTTTATTAATGTTCAGTATCCCCCGGCATACGCTCCCGGCAGCCAGATGTGATGCCTCCCCCGTAAAACGGCTTTCATCAAAGGCAAGTACCAGGTAATAATCCCCCGCATTTAATTTCGGATCCGTTGCGGTAATTTCTGTCCAGACATTGCTTTTTCTCAGATCGGAAATGGTCGTATCAGGAGAAATAACAGCGTCCGTATTATCGACATAAACCTCTTTTTCATCACCCCATTCATTTGTTTCAACTGTTTTAACGTATTTCGGAGCATAAAACCACACAGCTCCCTTCCATGCACACTCTATGATCCGGTTTGTTTCCTCCTCACCAATCTCCTCTTTAGTCCAGATATCAAGGGTAGTGTTCTCCTTAAACTTCTTTATAAGTTCATCGTTTCCGATGCCATAGGTTACCCGGATATCCTTAATCTCACTGACCGATACCGTGGCGGTTACGCTCCACCTGGCATAAACAGTGATATCACCCTCAATGTCCCTTGTGTCGATCACCCAGTTATTACCGGATCTTACCGCTTCCTTTTCCGTATTCCCCGCACGGAAACTGTAACCTTCAAATAAAAAGCCACTGACATTATCCGTAACGGGTTTAAGGCTCAGACTCTGGCCTGTACTGTAGGTCTGTACAGAAATGTTGGGATTTGCAGCACCCTTAAAGCTTGTCTCATCCCAGATCACATTATATTTTGCAGCGACCCAGTTGGGATAAAGCTCTATTTTTCCGCCGCTTGCATACGGCTGAAGGTCCTTTACCTTAGCATCATTATCAAAGTATTTCATTTCGGTGCTTGTTCTCCAGTCAGGTTGTGAACCCTCATCACCCACATTATAATAATAGGTATATGTTAACTTCCATGGTGCGTAATCACTAACCTGCATACCTCTCTTTTTATATACAAGGGGGGCAAGCACTTCCTCTGAACCCGCATCAAAGATCTGGGTCACGGTCCCGTCATCACCCAGGCTTATGTTGCTGTTACCTACAGCAGCTATAGTTGCCTGAGCATCATCAGAAAGAGTCACTCCATTCTCGCGCACAAATTTAATGGTGTATTGGCTTACTCCATCGGGATCCTCCAGCATGGCAGCCTCAGCATCAGCCTCAAAGTCATCTCTTGCGGTATAGTCGCCTATACTTTTGTTTACAATGCTGTCTGGATCCTCCCCGTCTGTCTCCTGTTCCTGAACCAGCAGTTGTGAAGTCTCCCCGTCTGTCTCCTGTCCCTGCAGGATATCTTCGCTGTTCCCCACGGCCTGACTGTCAGCCGCGAAAACCGGGGTTCCCGGAAGGATCATCGCCAGTACGAGAAGTATGCTGATTCTCTGCTTTAACGCTCTCTTCATAGTGCTTCCTCCTTTATGGCCAGTTTAGTGGCTTTATTCTCTGTTATCTCTCCGAATATCAACACAAGGGCAAGTATCGTGGCTGTCAGTGCCCTGTATGTAAAAAAGTAATGTCTGTAGGAATGATTATGCAATACCAGATATCTGACAAATGGCAGCAAAGCCAGCAGGCCAAATACAAAAACCTGTTTTATGTCAAAATCACGGGTCTTAATGCGATACTTAAAAACGAACAGGATCATAAGTAAAAAACCAATGATCAAAGCTGCCATACCCACTGTACCGTATTCTAAAGGAAACAGACACTTTATGTTCCTTAATACCGCCTGTTCCATAAACTGTGCGAGATTCAGATCGTTAATACCCAGGGTCCCGCCAAGTCTTTCCTCAATATGCCCCTTAACGTATGGCATGACATTTTCCTTAAAGACCGCCGCTGCCAGAAACCACTTAAGCACCCACATCAGCGCATATCCGATCGTCCAGCTGACCGCCGCTTCAATTGTAATAACAAACGCCCTGCCTTTCTTCCTCTCAAGCCTTAAAAAGATCAGCAGGGGCAAAAGCAGAGTCAGCGTCTCTGTGGTAAGGAAGTCAAGGTATACCGTGATGATCCCAGTTATCATAAAAAACAGTCCGTATATATCAGCCTTATTTCCCCTATAAAGTGCGATCACTGCAAGGCATGCCGCAAGTGCCGTAAGGCAGGTCCAGGTATACTCAAGGGACATCGGGACAAACCACCATGATGTCATAACAACTCCGAGAAGAATACCAAACGCAGCTAAGCCCTCACGCAGCTTTATCAGAACAATGAGAAGCGATAACAGAAGTATCGCAAGTACAACAGCGTTTAATATATAAATACCCCTTACTGACATCAGGGTAAGCAATGGTCTTACGATCGAGAGCGAACCGTGCCAATAGCGAAGGTATTGCTGGTTCGGTTTTATATCATCCCTTACGGCAGTAAGAAGATCCTCATTTTCCTCATGATCCGGCGTGTAATAATAAGCCGACAGCATGGTCGATCTTAAAGGATGATCCGTATCATAGCTCCAGGCTATGTTAAGGAGGATGGAATCGGCATACCGGTCGATTATTGATCCCTTCACCCCTTCAATCACAGGAAAGTAGACTTCCCGGTCATTCAGATACTCCGCCGACTCAAGCATATTGGGCCTTATGACCTCCCCCGGTATCTTCGCTACAAGACATAAAACCGCCGTCAATAATGCAGCAGTTATAACAAACCCTGTTATATACTTTATTATTGTTTTTTTTCCGATCACTGATCTATCTCATTTCGGTCATTTCAGCATTTCTTTATCATATAACCAAGATGCCGGAATCCGTCCCTGATCGTTCTTAACTTCGATCTTCTGGAAAACAGACTGTTCTTAAGGCTTACCGGCACCTGGCCCATTTTAAGTTCATGCTTTGATGCAAGGGCGATCATCTCTGTCGCGAATTCCATTCCCTCTGTTTTAAGCATAAGGCGGTCTGCTGCATCCCGGGTCATTCCTCTCATCCCGCAGTGAAAATCATTTATATCCGTATGGAATCTCATTCTTCCGATCGCCGATAAAAACTTACCTCCCCAAACATGGGACAGGGGCATTGCCCCCTCTTCTATGCTGCCCGTAAACCGGTCACCTATAACGAGATCAAAACCCTCGTTTTTTATCATATTATATAGCTTATAAAGTTCTCTTATATCGTAGGTCGTATCACAATCAACCATCAGAAGGATATTTCCTTTAGCGGCCCCTATTCCGGCCCTTAAAGCATTACCGTAGCCGGGAGCTTGTTCACTTATGACCCTGGCTCCCTTTTCGCCGGCTATCATTGCAGAACTGTCAGTCGATGCATTATCAACGACAAGTATCTCACCCTCTATAGCATGCTGCTTTAAAAAAGCTTCAGCCTCATCAACGCAGGCACCCACAGTGGTCGCTTCATTTCTGCACGGCAGGATTACCGAAACTTCAAGCTCGCTCTTCCTCATAAAACCTTCTTTCGGTATTGTTATCTTTAAATATCCGACCATTTGAAGTTTAGCAGAATCATCACATTAGTCAACCCCATCCTAATCACCATTTACACCAAAAAAACCTTTAATATTTGATATGATCATACACATTTATTAATTCTGAATTGCCCCTGTTGGAGTCGGGCGGAAATAGCCACCCAGAGCCGCATAGAAATAACCAATCTCGGCCGGTTAGAAATCGCCAATGCAGCTGCTGACTCCTTCCTTTAAGATTTTGATTTTGCTATCAGAACAGGATCCCCTGCTGAAAG
>JAILPG010000079.1 GCA_024699595.1 Lachnospiraceae bacterium
TATCTGTGCGCGGTAAGATGAATTTACCATCAGGGGGGTAAATTCATCTTACCGCGCACACTTAGCTATATGCAAGGCGCTGGATGTATCTCCTCAATGGCTTCTGTCCGGGGTCGATCCGGCGGCAAGCAGGAGTAAGGGGCAGGAGTATTATGTGATTGATGTTGATACGGATACCGGCATTCTTGTATCGGAGTTTAATCAGCTTGAAAAATCGCATAGGGATCGAATACCTGGATATGTGTCGGCGTTTATGTCTATGAAGAGGGATTAAGATGATGTGAAGAGTTAAGGAGAGCTATAGAGACCATAATACGATATCTTAATTCTATTGGATATTCGTTATCAATAAAGAAGAATGTATAAAAATCAATCAGAGGACAGTCCCCTGATTGACTTGGTATATTAGCCTTGCTGTACACCGCTGCTTTTGTTACACCTATCAAGTTGAGCCTGAAGATATGCTATAGTCTTATCTTTGTCCGCAAGCAGGCTGTCTTTGTCTGCAAGCAGGCTGTCTTTATCGGCAATTATGTCTTGCATTTTCTTTATATCATCTGCGAATACTTTTGCGAATAATTCGTCTACTGCGTTACACACTGCACTGTCCTCCTTTATCTGTCTTTCCACGAGATCTGTATTTGCCCGTGTGAAAACATTTAAACCAAGGGTGTTACTGTCTATAGGGTTGTATATCTTAGCATTTTCCTTAATTATAGTCTGTAATTGTTAATGGTACAAGGCAGGTTTGCAGGGTTCCTGCCGCTTCTGATTGAAGTCGGATTTGTTATCTGATAGTATGGTTGTGATATGATTCCTTCAGGCTGCCTGATGAGAAAGTTTGCCGGGTGAAGGCACATGATAAACAGCAACCATATAACCATAGGAATACTCGCACATGTCGATGCCGGAAAGACCACTCTTTCCGAGGCTTTGCTATACCTTTGCGGAGCCATAAAAAAGGCCGGGAGAGTAGACCACAAAGATTCATTTCTGGACACGGATTCTCTTGAAAGGAAGCGCGGTATCACCATTTTTTCCAAGCAGGCAAAACTGAATATAGGTGAGTTTGATGTTACCCTTATGGATACTCCGGGACATAATGATTTTTCTCCCGAGGCGGAGAGAACCCTTCAGATACTGGACTACGCCATACTGATAATAAGCGCGGCCGATTCCGTGACGGGTCATACCGTCATGTTATGGAGGCTGTTATCGCATTACAAAGTTCCCGTCTTTATTTTTGTAAACAAGATGGATCAGCCCGGAGCCGACAAAGATGAGATAATGGAAAAACTCAGGGAAAAGCTGTCTCCTTCCTGTATTGATTTTACCCATGACATAAACGATCCTCGTATCAGTGAGGACATTGCAGTCTGTGACGACGGCCTTCTTGATACCTATTTAAACGGCGGAGAGATAACAAAAGGTAACGTTCGGAAACTTATATACGAAAGAAAGCTGTTTCCCTGTATGTTCGGTTCTGCCTTGCAGATGACGGGGATAAAGGAGGTTATCCATATCCTTTCTGCATACATTACAAAAAAAGATTACCCGGAAGAAACCGGTGCAAGGGTATTTAAAATATCAAGAGATGAGCAGGGAAACCGCCTTACATGGATGAAGATGACCGGCGGAAAGCTGTCTGTAAAAGCCCCCGTAAGTTACAGCATTAACAATATTTCCCATGATGAAAAGGCAGATCAGTTACGGATATATTCCGGGGAAAAATATGAGCTTAGGGACAGTGTATGTGCCGGGGATATAGTAACGGTTACCGGACTTACAAAAACCGCAGCCGGTCAGGGACTGTTTTCTGAAAAGGGAAATAACACCAACCTGATGCAGCCCGTCATGAGCTGTGAGATCATCCTCCCCGAAGGCATGGATAAGCATAGGGCATTTAAGGACTTAAAGACCATCGAGGAAGAGGAGCCTATGTTATCCGTTACCAGTGAGGAGTCAGCGGGAAGCATAGAGGCAAGGGTGATGGGCAGGGTTCAGATGGAAGTGCTTGCCTCCCTTGTTAAAAACCGGTTTGGATACGAAATCAGCTTCGGAAACAGCCGGATAGTGTATAAAGAGACAATACTTAACACGGTAGAGGGTGTGGGACATTTCGAACCTCTGAGACATTATGCGGAGGTTCATTTGAAAATGGAGCCTCTTGAACAGGGAAGCGGGCTGGTATTTTCAAGCGACTGCTCATACGATCTTTTAGACAGAAACTGGCAGAGGCTGATCCTTACCCATCTGAATGAAAAAAAGCATCGCGGCGTTCTTACAGGCTCTGAGATAACAGACATGAAGATAACCCTTATCGGGGGAAAAGCTCATGAAAAGCACACCGAAGGCGGTGATTTCAGACAGGCTACCTACAGGGCTGTCCGCCAGGGACTCATGATGGCTGAAAACCTTCTCTTGGAGCCTGTATACAGATTTACCATCGACCTTCCCCTTAATAACCTGGGAAGAGCCGTCAGTGATATACAGAGAATGTGCGGCACCGTTGATGAGCAGATGCAGTATCCCGACAAGGCTGTTCTTACGGGAACGGTTCCGGTATCCGAGGCAGGTGATTATCCGGCGGAGCTTTCCTCATATACAAGGGGTTTTGGGATCGTGACATTTGAGCTTTCCGGTTATGCTCCCTGCCATAATGCACAGGAAGTGATCGGGATCATGGGTTATGATCCCGAGGCTGACCTTGATAATCCCTCATCTTCGGTGTTCTGCTCCCATGGTGCGGGCACACTGATACCTTATGACAAAGTATATGAATATATGCATGTGGATACGGGATTTGGTAAAGAAGAAAAAAGAGCCGTGACAGATCTGACGGAAAGCGGCATCACGGCAGACTCTCCAAACAGATCCGTGCACAGATCAGATGATAAAGAGGAAAAAAAGGATGTAAGGGCAGCGGAGGCTGAGCTTATGTCGATCTTTGAGAAAACCTACGGTCCTCTTCGCAAAAGGGAATACGATAACGATCCCTTAAAAAATGTCAAAAAACCGCCGAAGGAGACTGTTTACAAGGGTAAGGAACATAACGCAAAGGATGAATACCTTGTGGTGGACGGATATAATATCATCTTTGCTTCCGATGAGTTAAAGAGCCTTGCAGAAAGAGACATAAATGCGGCAAGAGACCGTCTTATCGATATTCTTACCGATTTTAAGGGGTACAGAAATGAAAACGTCATCCTCGTATTTGACGCTTACAGGGTCTCAGGCGGACAGGAGAGGGTGATACGGCAGGGGGGCATTGATATCGTATACACAAGGGAAGCCGAAACTGCCGATCAGTATATCGAAAAATGTGCCCATTCACTGAAAAAGGACTATAAGGTAACCGTAGCCACCAACGATCAGGTGGAGCAGGTCATAATACTCGGAAGCGGAGCACTGAGGATGTCTGCCCGGGATCTTTTACATGAAATAGACGAGTCAAGAAAAGCCGTTAACGAATATATAAAGGCTGCAGGCCTTACCGGCAAAAGCATAAAGAATACCATGCAGGATAAGATAGCCGGTTTGGAAGAAGACTGATCACTGACTGACTGAAAATATATTTTTTTTGGATTCGTCGATAAAGATACTTAAGCCGGATACATCTGTGTCTTTTGCATTGATGATGCACAGAGCCGAAGGAGGGGCAGTGATAAAGGGTGTGGCTTCGCATGGGCGAAGATCCCTTTCTTTGCGGATCTTACCGGATCCTTTTTTTATGTTAAGACTGACGTCTGAAAAGGTAACGCCGCTTATGTCTGATGGTTCATCCCCGTAGAT
>JAILPG010000117.1 GCA_024699595.1 Lachnospiraceae bacterium
TAGCCGAGATCCTTATCATGTTTGTGATCATGGTCATCGGATATGCCATTATCTGGCTTGCCAATTATCTTGCCTACAGATCGGAGATAAAGAAGATCAATTCCGGGCTCTTAAAGCTTAAGGAGCACGAAAAGGATCAAAAATGACCGAATAGACATCAAAAACGACCGAATAAACATATGACGGACCTTCGAAAGGCACTTTTGATATAATTTTTCATTATGAGATTAAAAGTATTTGTAACAGGAAAAAACAGAAGAATTGGCAAGGACGTCTGTGAACACCTCGAAAAGGACAGGGGATATATTACCGTAAAATGTCCCCCAAACCAGGCGGCCTTATTTGACATGGCTTTAGAGCAGCTTCCGCACGTGTTCATCATCTGTCTGGGTGATGAGACCTCGGAAACCGTACAGGCCTATAATATCTTGAAGGAAGCGGTGAGACAGGGCGACATGCCGGTCATCGTTATCACAAATGATGAGGACAGAAAGCTTTTCTTAAAATATACAGAGCTTAAGAGCATGTTCTTTCTATCAAGACCTCTTTCACTCTATGCCCTCTATGAGATGTTAATGGACATCGAGGACAAGATAGATGCCAACAAGGGAAAGAATGCCTGGGATTTTACGGAATACATAAACGAAAATCCGGAAAAAGGGATCATAAGAAAGCATATCCTGGTTGTGGATGATGATACGGAACAGCTCATAAACATCAAGGAGCAGCTCAAGGAATTCTATGATGTGACCGTGGTAAAGTCTGGCGATGTAGCCTTCAGATTCCTTGAAAAAAAAGCCGTTAATCTGATACTTCTTGATTATCTGATGCCTGAAATGGACGGCCCGGCGGTATTTGGCAGGCTGAGAGACGATCCGGTGCTTCGTAAGATCCCGGTGATCTTTCTGACAGGTATGACTGAGAGAGAGACCGTTATTAAGACACTGACTGAATTAAAGCCGCAGGGTTATATTGTAAAACCTGCAAAGAAATCCGAACTGGTGGCAAAAATAATAGATGTTCTTGGATGAGGTATTATATGGAATATGATGTAAATCTGCTTGATTCACTCGGCATAGATACTGAGGCCGGAATAGGATATACGGGAGGGCAGGACAAATATGTCGCTGCCCTTCAGCGGTTTTATAAATCCTATGATAAAAACAGGGCAAAGGTTGAAGAGTATTACAACAATCTGGATATTGAGAGCTATATGATCACTGTCCATGCGCTTAAGAGCAATGCCAAGATGATCGGCGCAATGCAGCTAAGCCGT
This sequence comes from Lachnospiraceae bacterium, assembly GCA_024699595.1. The sequence goes on from JAILPG010000117.1 coordinate 1,277, forward strand.
CAGTTTGAAATGCTTGAGACAGCGGCAAGGGAGAATGACCGAAAGACCATAGATGAAAATACGATGAAGACCCTTGTTGAGTATAAAGCGCTTGTTGACAGGCTTAAACCCATAGCATCAATGGGAGATGTGCATGCTGCCGATGAGATATCTGCTGAGGAGGCTGTAAAGACTGCCGATGAGCTTTTGGAGGCTTTGGATGATTTTGATGATGAGACCTCCAAAAAGCTTGTAAAGAAGCTTTCGGGCTATCCGTTCAGGCTCACCCAGAGGGATCTTCTTGCAAAGGCAGCGGGATATATTGATGATTTTATGTATGATGAGGCTGCTGATATAATAAAGGAGATCTGTACCCAGATCGAATGACAGGTTTTTTGCAGGAGATTTTTCCGTGAAATATATTAAAAACATTCTTTCGGTGATCCTCATACTGACCTTCGGATATATTTTCATCGGTGAGCTCGTGCTGCCGGGAAACACGCCAAAGAACGGAATGATATGCAGGATGCTGCCCGGGGAAGGCTGGGAAAAGGTGTCGGATGACGGGACAAGAGAGCCTTTTTTGGTCCCGGGGAGAACTGACGGTGATATAACGCTTGAGACCACGCTTCCTTCAAAGCTTGAAAGGGAGGACAACGCTCTGTGTTTCCGCGGCATGGATATTGATATCTATATCGACGGGGAATTGAGAGAACAGTTAAAGACAGAGGATTACCGGCTCTTCGGCGACCAGTCTGCAGAGTGT
>JAILPG010000139.1 GCA_024699595.1 Lachnospiraceae bacterium
ACTTAAGAATCCGCGTGAAAGTGCATATATGATCAAGTTCGCATCGGCAGCCAAAGCCGCCTCAAAGAAGAGGTCGACTGCGGAAAAAGAAGGTGTTCATATCCCGCCTTTTCTTATTGCCAGTATTACGAGCAGCTGCAACCTGCATTGCGCAGGGTGTTATTCAAGATGCAATCAGGCAACGACTGATGATGTCCCGCTTGAGCAACTGTCGGATGAAGAGTGGGGCAGTATATTTGATGAAGCATATGACCTTGGAGTGAGCTTTATCCTGCTTGCCGGAGGAGAACCTCTTTTGCGAAAAGGGGTGATCGATGCGGCAGGCAACAGACCCGGTATCCTTTTTCCTGTGTTTACTAACGGAACCTTCATGGGAGAGGAATATCTCGAACTGTTTGACAGATGCAGAAATATCGTACCGATCATGAGTATCGAGGGAAACAGGGAAATAACAGATGCCAGAAGGGGTGAAGGTGTCTATGACAAACTCATCTCAAATATGAGTGAACTGAACAAAAGAGGCCTGGTCTTTGGAACATCAATAACCGTGACAACTGATAACTATAGAGAAGTTTCATCGGAAAAGTTCGTAGGTATGCTGTCGGATAAAGGGTGTAAGACTGTTATATTTGTAGAGTTTGTTCCGGTAACGGACGAAAGCAGCGAACTTGCACCCGGTGATGCGGAAAGAGAATATTTAAGAACCGAGATTGAGAGGCTGCGATCGGAACATTCCGAAATGGTTTTTGTTTCGTTCCCGGGAGATGAGAAGAGTTCCGGTGGATGTATAGCGGCAGGACGAGGGTTTTTCCATATCAACTCACATGGAGGAGCTGAACCCTGTCCATTTTCACCGTACTCAGATATAAATGTAAAAGATACTTCTTTAAGAGAAGCCATGAACTCGAAACTGTTCAAGGCATTGCAGAAGAAGGGCATCCTAATGGACGATCATGAAGGCGGATGTGTTCTGTATGAGAAGAAGCATGAAGTAGAAGCGTTGGTTCATGCTGAGGTGTGAATCTTTAGTGATATCAGTATAACAGGTAAACTCGGAGATAATATAGTTGTATTAGGAATATTTGAATGATTCGAAATGGAGAAACAATGAATGTATTAGCTGAGACAGGAAGATTATTGATTACTGAAATGACAGTGGATATGGTAATGGATGTCCATAAGAATTCATTGGATGAGGATACAAGAAGATTCGTGCCGGATGAAGTCTTTGAAACGATAGAAGATGCAAAGGAAACGGTGGAGTTTCTAATATCTCAGTATGGCTCTACTGATGGTCCGCAGGTCTATGCAGTGATTTTGAAGGATGGCAGCAAAAACATAGGTTATGTTCAACTTGTTCCCATCGGTGAAGGTAAATGGGAAATCGGGTATCATGTGGCAAAGCAATACACTTGCAAAGGCTATGCTACAGAAGCAGTAACGGCATTTCTTCCGATTATGGCAAAAAAAGTTGGTATAGAAGAAGTCTATGGAATCAGGCTGTTGGAAAATGTTGCTTCGGGACGTGTTTTGGATAAATGTGGATTTGAAAGTTTCTTTGAAGGGGAAGGTGAATACCACGATGGGGTATACGAAATAAGCAAAAGCGTTTGGAAGCTATTGAGGGGTGCAAAATGATTCTATTTGTGGATGCTTGTGTTAGAGAAGATTCGAGAACTAAGAGACTTGCGGAAGCACTTTTGGAAAAACTCAATGAAGATGCGGTCTGTATATCCCTTGAGGAGGTTTTCTTTGGCGTTACCGATGAGACATTTCTTAAAAAGAGGGATAATCTGATTGCAAAAGGGGAATATGATGATGACATGTTTTCCCTGGCGAGGCAGTTTTCACAAGCAGATACCATTGTGATAGCGGCGCCTTATTGGGACTTGTCTTTTCCGGCTATGATAAAACAGTATATCGAAGCCATAAACGTGCTTGGAATCACTTTTGAATATACACCTGAGGGATTCCCAAAAGGCTTATGCAAAGCAAAAAAGCTTTATTATGTTATGACAGCTGGTGGGAGCTATGTTCCGGAAGAGTTTGGATTTGGTTATATAAAAGCTCTTGCCCAGAACTTCTATGGAATTGAAGATGTAGAGCTGATCAAAGCAATCGGTCTTGATATAATTGGAGCAGACTCAGAAACAATTATAAATGAAGCTATTAGTAATCTGTAATAAGAATATATTCTCTTTCAGCATAACTTACTAGCATTCTTCGAAGGACAAAAGCAAAACTTCCAAATCTAACAGATTGCCTGTGATTTGGAAGTTTTCGTGTTTGACAAACAGGCATAAAACATTATAGAATTATGCCATGGAAAAACTTCCAAATCAATTAAAAAATAAAAGATTTGGAAAAATAGAGAAAAAGATATGATAGGACGGATAGAAGAAAAAAAGTTATTAAAGTCACTTTTGAAAGAGGATGAATCCCAATTTGTGGCTGTCTTCGGAAGACGCCGAGTCGGGAAAACATTCTTAATAAGAGAAAGCTTTGATTATAAGTTTGCATTTCAACATACGGGAATTAGTACAGATTCAATAAAAAAGTCTGCCAGGAAGAAAACTCAACTTGAAGAGTTTTCAAAGTCACTTGCAGAAGCAGGATTCATGCCGAATAAGAATCTTTCAACGTGGTATGAAGCATTTGACTGTTTAAAAGAAATAGTGAAAAAATCCAAGGATAAGAAAAAAATAATATTTATAGACGAACTGTCATGGATGGATACTAAGGGCAGTGAGCTTATTTCCGCGCTCGAAAGCTTTTGGAACGGCTTTGTGACGGCTCGTAAAGAAAAGGATGTAATTCTGATTGTATGTGCATCTGCAACATACTGGATGCTGGATAATATCGTTAATGCGAAGGGCGGACTGCATAACAGAATTACAGTCAGAATAAATCTAAGACCATTTACATTAGGAGAATGTGAAGAGTATTTGGCTTCCAAGAGTATAAATTTCAATAGACACCAGATAGTGCAGTGTTACATGATTCTTGGAGGGGTGCCGTTTTATTGGAGTCTTTTAAAAAAAGGAAAAAGTCTTCCTCAAAATGTTGATGATCTTTTCTTCAAGGAAAGTGCTCCTCTTAAGGATGAATATAATAATTTGTATCGCGCTTTATTCAATAAACCGGAACAGTATATTAGAATTATCGAAGCTCTTTGCAGTGTGAAAAAAGGAATCTCCAGAGATGAAATATGTAAAAAGACAAAAATCCCCAGCTCGGGTGAGCTTACAAAGAAACTCAAAGAATTGGAGAATTGTGGATTTATAAGAAAATATATTCCATTTGGAGCAGAAAGCAAGAATGCGCTTTATCAGCTGATAGATAATTATACATTGTTCTATAACAGGTTTTTGAAAGCAAACAAATACGATGAGAACTATTGGAAAAGCGCAAGTAATTCCGGCGAAGTGAACGCTTGGAGTGGAGTGGCATTTGAGAGAGTGTGCTTGGAACATATTCCTCAAATAAAGAAAGCTTTGGGAATATCCGGAGTTCAAACAGATGTTAATTCATGGAGGTGCGATGCGGATTCCGAAAAAGGACTTCAAGGCTCTCAGATTGATCTTCTGATCGTAAGAAAGGATCAAGTGATAAATGTATGCGAGATGAAATACTGTGAATCCGATTTTGCTCCCGATTTGGCTTTTGATAAAGCCATGCGAAGAAGAATATCTGATTTAAGGATTGCAACTAAAACGAAATATGCGATCCATTCGACACTAATAACAACCTATGATGTGGAGGAGACAACTTACTCCGGAAACATACAGTCTGTCATCACTTCCGAAGAATTGTTTGGGTAGTCAGTTCAATCGCATCCTGGCCATAGAAACTGATCAGGACAACGTGTTTTATGAAAACGATATATAAATCCGAAAAAGGAAAAAAAGAAATAATAAACCTATATGACAGCCAGCTTTCCAGATTGAATAATCCATGGAAGGATGTATATGTGGACACTTCTTATGGCCGGACACATATTGTGGAGACCGGGGATTTATCGGGAGAACCACTTTTGGTTTTTCACGGCGGAAATGCTACCACGGCTTATAATCTGCTTGCCTGTGACTTTATTATGGATGATTTCCATATATATGCTGTCGATATGGTAGGCCATCCGGGAAAGAGCGCAGAAACGAGCTTACCGGCTAAAGGTTATGACTACGGCAAGTGGGTCAGTGAGGTGATAGATGGTCTTAAGTATGATAATATCAGCCTTTTTGGCGGATCATTTGGTGCGGGCGTGATCGCTAAGACAATGTGTGTCTGTCCGAATAAGGTCAAGAAGGCTGTCCTATATGTTCCATCCGGAATTAAGAATGCTCCCGCTATAAACAGTGTAAGCATGATGCTGCCAATGATAGCTTACCTGGTTACGGGACAAGACAAATGGCTAAAGAAGTGTATGCTTCCAATGGCTGTTACAGAGGACAATATCACAGATGACATATATGAGACAGCGAAACTGAGCATCGACTATATAAAGGTTAAGACCGGAATGCCGAGTGATGTGGATACGGAACGGATGAAAAAATGCAACGCGCCCACACTTGTTATGGCGGCTGAAAAGGATTGTCTTTTCCCCGGAAAAGACGTGATCGAAAGGGCGAAAAAAATAATTCCGGATTGCACTGCATATTTGTTAAAAGATCGCGGCCACATGAACTTTCTGACGGATGAAGAAAAGAAACTGATCGTTGATTTCTTATTAAGATGAATGTAGTGAGAAAAGAAAAGGAGGCATATAATGGCAGCTTTAAATGAAAGAAAAGTAGCGGTAGTGGGTTGTGGATTTGTTGGTTCGGCATCGGCATTTGCTTTGATGGAGAGCGGGCTCTTTTCGGAGATGGTACTGATCGATGTGAATAGAGAAAAGGCTGAGGGCGAAGCTTTAGATATCAGTCACGGACTTCCTTTTGCAAAACCAATGCAGATATATGCCGGAGATTATGAGGATGCCGGGGATGCGGCAGTAGTGATCGTAACTGCAGGGGCCGGACAGAAGCCGGGTGAGACCAGGCTTGATCTTGTGAAAAAGAATGTAGGTATATTTAAGTCTATTATTCCTGAGATTGCTAAATACAATAAAGATGGAATACTTCTTATCGTGGCTAATCCGGTTGATATACTTACATATGCCGCTTCCAGGCTGAGCGGTTTCCCTGAGAACAGAGTTTTTGGTTCGGGAACAGTTCTGGACACAGCCAGGTTTAAATATGTTCTTGGCGAGCATCTGCATGTAGACAGTCGTTCCGTGCATGCATTTATCATAGGCGAACATGGAGACAGTGAGATTGCAGCATGGAGCAGCGCAAATGTTTCAGGTATTCCTATCCATGATTTCTGTGAGATGAGAGGACACTTTGAACATGAAAAGGCAATGAAAGAGATTGCAGAGAACGTAAAGAACAGCGCATACGAGATTATTGAAAAGAAAGGTGCTACATATTACGGAATTGCCATGAGTGTAAGGCGCATCTGTGAAGCTATCATTCGTGATGAGAAGTCTATCCTTCCGGTTTCCAGCATCCAGCATGGTGAAAACGGGATTGATGGTGTTGCCCTTAGTATGCCTGCTATTGTCGGAAGAGACGGAGTTGAAGGCCCTGTACCTATCAGACTCAGTGATCAGGAAAAAGAGGCACTGATGAAGTCTGCGGAAACCCTTAAGGCGGTAATAGATGTATCACTTTGATGTTTGTCACCTTCTTTGAAGCAGCAGGAACAAACTTGACAGTGTAAAGATGCGTTTTATAGTCAATGTTGACAGTGTAAAGATTGGAGACTTGATTATGAAGCGCATTTTTATTGCTTGTAAGATAACGGCCATCACGCAATTGGAAGTACCTGCATATTTCATTAGCGGAGAGTATGATTATAATTGTCCCTGGGAACTGGTACAGGAATACTGCGATGGACTTGACGCACCTGATAAGGCATTTTACAAAATAAAAGACAGTGCACACAGTCCTTTATGGGAAAACGCGCATGACTGCATGGAAATAATGGAGCAGATCAGGGAGATGACAGAAAATGGCTGATAACTATCATCACGGAAATCTGAGACAGGCACTTATAGATGCCGGAATAAAGATCATTAATGAAAACGGAGAAGAGTACCTGTCTCTTCGTAAGGTTGCCGCTGAATGTAATGTTTCTCATGCAGCACCCTATGCGCATTTTAAGGACAAAGAAGAGCTGCTTGAAGCAATGAAGAAAAGCGTTACAGACAGGTTCACAGATGAGCTTGAAACAGCTGTAAACATGGGTAAGAACGCTGAAGAATCAATTATTCTTATGGGAAAAGCTTATATTTCTTTCTTTAGCAAAAATCCGGATTATTACACTTTTCTATTCGGTAAGTTAAACATCTGTGCTCATCTTCAGATGGATAAGATGCACGAAGAGGATTATCCGCCATTTCTTCTTCTCAGAAGACTATACGAGGCTTACCTGGACGAAAATGGAATTCAGCAGACAGATAATGAACAGGAGATCGGGATCATCAAAACATGGGCACTTGTCCATGGCATGGCCTCTATCGCCTGCATGAAAGGGGTACATTCTTCCATCAACTGGGATGATCCGGACATCAGACTGCTGATACCGGGAAGATAATTGGAGAAGAAACAATTATGACTGTTACTTCATCAGTTTTCTCAAAGTTGTCAGTAATTCGTCGACGATTTCTTCATTATTGTTCTTTATTCCGTCTGTTACGCAGCCTTTTACATGATAACTGAGCAATTCCTGATTAAACCCGTCTATTGCTGAGCCTGCTGACATGGACTGCTGAAGTATGTCGTTGCAGTATGCATCGTCTTCAATCATTTTTTCCAGTCCGCGTATCTGTCCTTCCAGACGTTTTAATCGATTAGTCAGAGCTTTTTTCTGCGCAGCCGTTCTGAGCGTCTTCTTATTTGTCATAAGTGATCTCCCTACTCTACTCCCAGTACCTTATAGTCCTGATCTTCTACGGCCTTTCTGAGCACATCGTCAGCTACATCTGCACTAAGTGTTATTACTGCTGTATTTGCATTGTGATCAGCTACAGCGCTTTCAACGCCTGCTACAGCCTCAAGAGCCTTCTTTACACGAGCCTCACAGTGCTCACACATCATTCCTTCAATCTTAAGTGTCTTTGTCATTGTACTTTCCTCCATTTCATCATTGTTATTATTATCAGTTACTTCCTCAGTTGATACAGGATGTCTCATCTTATGATCACGGGATGCATCATGAACCTTAAACAGATTAAGCCTCAGAGCATTCATGCATACAGTAAAGCTTGACAGGGACATGGCTGCGGCTCCCCACATGGGATTCATGTAGATGCCACGGTACAGCCCTGCTGCCATAGGAATGAGAATAATGTTATAGGCAAATGCCCAAAAAAGATTCTCGTATATATTCCTGAGTGCTGCGCGGCTCAGCCTCACAGCTGCCGATACATCTGTAAGCTTTGAATTCATCAGTACTACGTCAGCGGAATCTATCGCTGCATCAGCACCGGCTCCGATTGCTATACCAATATCAGCGCTTGTCAGAGCAGGAGAATCATTTATCCCATCTCCTACCATAGCTACTTTCCCATATTTTTGCAGATTTCTGATAACAGATTCCTTGCCATCCGGAAGAACACCTGCTATGACTCTGTTTACTCCTGCCTGCTTTCCGATCGCCAGGGCTGTTCTTTCGTTGTCACCGGTAAGCATGACAACCTCAATACCCATGTTCTGAAGCTCTTTTACAGCCTGTGCAGAATCCTCCTTTATAACGTCAGCAACTGCGATGATCCCAAGGAGTTTTCCGGCTCTTGTAAAAAACAGGGGAGTCTTACCCTCTTCAGAAAGACTCTTTTCCCGCTGCTCCATATCCGGACCTACCTTGCAGACAGTGCGGATAAACTTTCCTGATCCCGCATACAAGACCTGTCCATTCTGCTCAGCAGATATGCCGTTTCCGGGAAGTGCCTTCCAGTTGGTGAGCGGGTGTATGGGACAGGGTGGATCAGTCACTGAATTAACAACAGCCCTGGCAAGCGGATGCTCACTCCTTGCTTCCATAAGATAAGCTGTTGTAACAAGTTCTTCCGCCGTAACCCCGTCTGCGGGAACAGTATCTGTAACTTCAGGTTTTCCGGCAGTAATGGTGCCGGTCTTATCAAGTGCCATGATCTGGATCTTTCCGGCAGATTCCATAGACTCACTTGTCTTAAACAGTATTCCGTTTTTGGCACCCATTCCATTTCCGACCATGATCGCAACCGGTGTGGCAAGTCCCAGTGCGCAGGGACAGCTTATAACAAGTACACTTATCGCTCGTTCAAGGGCAAATACCGATTCTGCTCCCTTAACCATCCAAATGATAAATACAACAACCGCTATAGCAATAACTGCCGGTACAAATACTCCGGAAACCTTATCTGCTATCCGGGCAATGGGTGCCTTGGTCGCAGCTGCGTCACTTACCATCTGTATGATCCGGGAGAAAGTAGTATCTTCCCCGACACGGCTTGCCCTGGCCTTAAAGTATCCCGACTGATTTATGGTTGCTGCACTTATGCTGTCTCCTGCGGATTTATCTACAGGAATGGATTCTCCTGTAAGGGCCGATTCATCAACAGCGGTATCACCCTCAATGATCGTTCCATCTACAGGTATCGCTTCTCCGGGCTTTACAATAAATATATCTCCCGTCTGAACCTCATCGATGTCCACTACGAGCTCTTTTCCATCACGCTCTACCACAGCAGTCTTTGGAGCCATCTTCATCAGATTCTTCAGGGCATCCGTGGTTCTTCCCTTGGACAGAGATTCTAGCGTCTTACCCACTGTGATGAGGGCCGGTATCATAGCTGCCGACTCAAAATACAGCTGACCGTGATAGATCTCCATGAGATCCGCATTAGGTGTTCCTCCTGTGATCATTACTGTCATCTTGTAAAGAACATACAAAGACCATCCAAATGATACGGATGAGCCAAGGGCTACCAGTGCATCCATGTTGGGACTGCCGTTAAAAAGAGTCCTGAATCCCGAGATAAAAAACGCCCTGTTGATGTACATCACTATGATCGCAAGCAGCATCTGGGTAAGCGCAAGCCCAAGATGATTATGTTTAAGAAAAGCGGGAACAGGGAGTTTCAGCATGTTGTGACCCATTGTCAGATACATAAGGATCAACAGAAATCCTACAGACCATGCAAGTCTCTTAACAAGCTTTGGAGTCTCATGATCCTTAAGTGCCTCTTCTTCAGCCGCAAGCTTTGCGGAAGCACTCTGTTTATTGTTCTCTTTTGTATCCGTGTCGTTTTTGAGCCTTGCGCCGTATCCTGCCTCTTCCACGGCTCTGATAACATCAGCTTTGCTGACATCACCCTCCACACCCATGGAATTTGTTAAAAGGGAAACACTCACCTCTTTAACCCCGGGCAGCCTTCCAACTGCCTTCTCTACTCTGGCCTGACATGCAGCGCAGGTCATTCCCGTAACGATATATTGCTTCATTGTCACTCACCTGGAAAAATCAATCACAATAGTCCCCCTTACTATCCACAGTGTATACTAGGGGGGACTATTTGTCAATGATTAACCTGGACAAAAGGAATGGTCGGCATCTTCTGCCGACCATCTTTTCCTTCGCCGGTATGCAGTTTTGAGTTTCATGTCACGGGTTCCGGTGTTGAAGCCGTTCATGACACGGTGTTTCTTAGCTTTGAGCTTCTTTAATTTTTTCTCTACCATGACTTTTTCCTCCTTCGATAATAATATCGGCATTTCGTCATCAACTCTCAAGCCGGACTCAGTATTTGTTATGTACCTTTTCGGCAAAGCACATGACATCCCTTATCGTTATTTCTGTGCCGTCATCAAGGACTGCCTTTCCGGACATGCGTCCGAATACCTGATGCTGATCGGATACGATGATCTTAAAGTCCAGACATGCTACCCTGTCCAAAACCGGTTCGAACGTCATCTCAAACCTGCCGTCAGAGGAAGAAAATCTCCAGGGATCCATATAAGTACTCTCGGGGATATGGAAAACAACGTCGTCGAGCTTGTGAGCCTTTCCGTCAAAAAAGAGGATATTCTCGGACGCTGCGCTGGTGTCGCCGAAGCCGTATCCGATGTTCCATCCGAATGAATGCCCGTTCACATCCGTATTGCCTGAGCCCCAGAACCAGGTGTTGTCGTAGGTCCAAACGCCTCTGCCCCAGTCCAGAGTGCCAAAGTCTTTGCCCGGATCAAACCTGTATGTTTTCCCGTCGAAGTGTATCTCTCCCTCTGCACGCATGCAGTTGATCTTCTGATTGTAGTAGAATGCATGCTTCTTTGGCCAGGGGGTTGCGATGACCATCGTATCCATCGGAGGATTTAAGAGGACGATGTCGGCATCAAGACTCTTTCCGTTCATAAAGTTTTCAAAGTGACAGGTGATGTGGCGCTTTTGATCCTCTGCCGCAAAGCTCATCTGCAGTCGTTTGTCGTGGTATTTTGTCACACCGGACGAAGAATCCTCCGGAAGATGAAGCTTCCCCATGGGGAAAGCGTTCAGCACTGTCTCGGTATGCTCCCACGGATCCTTGTCAAATACTAAAAGAGAGACCGACTGCAGGCCTATATATCCGTCGTCCGAAATGGTAAAGGCTGCGGCAAATTCGTCATTCACCACGAGATAATAGTCCCATTCTTTGATGCGGAGTTTTGGTGCTTTGATCATGGAGCGGCGATACTGTTTTACAAGGCTTTTCGACCAGCCCGGTTCCCTAAGCTCGCCTTCTTCATTTAGCAGAAGACCTTTATCCGTTACTTCGTGGTTTCTCATGTCCGTTCTCCTCGCTTGCTTCTGACCCGGTGCATTATATTCTGTACATTACGATCTGACCTGATACTGCCGGTACAGATATCTACTTATGATTATACTCCATGCTATCAACTTTTTAAAAATATCCTGATATGATAAAATTTTTAGGAATGATAAAGAAAAGAGAGTAAATGTGAATGGGGAAGATCATCGCTGCAGGGCATATTTGTTTGGACATCACCCCGGTGTTTCCGGAGACAGTCAGGGGGCAGACAACAGAAGTTCTGCTTCAGCCGGGGAAGCTAATACATATGGCGGGTGCAAATGTACATACCGGTGGTAGTGTCGCCAATACAGGGTTGGCGCTGAAGAAACTTGGCAATGACGTAATTTTGCTTGGAAAGATTGGCAGGGATGCCTTCGGCAGCATGGTGAAGAGCATTGCTGCTTTCCATGGAACCGGTGGACTGATTGAGGATGATTTCTGTGCGACCTCTTATTCTGTAGTATTGGCAATCCCCGGTCAGGATAGGATTTTTCTCCACGATCCCGGTGCGAATGACAGCTTCTTAAATAGCGATATTCCCGAAGAGGCATTGGAGGAAGCCGTGCTGTTCCACTTCGGTTATCCGCCTTTAATGAAGCGGATGTATGCGGATGAAGGCAGGGAACTGGAAGAAATGTTTCGGCGGATGAAGGAGCATGAAATCGCAACCAGTCTGGATTTTGCAGCGATCGATCCGCATTCCGAAGCAGCGAAGGCTGACTGGAGGACGATCCTTCAAAGAGTACTGCCTTATGTGGACTTCTTTGTTCCATCATTCGAGGAACTATGCTTCATGCTGGATCGGGAACGTTATCATCGACTCAACCAAGGCAAAGACATGACTGAGGGGCTGGATCTTCAGGCAGAAGCAATGCCGCTGGCTGAAGAGCTGATCAGGTTGGGATGCCGGGCAGTGCTGATAAAGTGCGGCACCAGCGGAATGATATACAAAACATCAGATCTTGATGCTATGAAGACAACAGGCAGACGGCTGGGACTGGATGCCGCTTGCTGGGCAAATCAGGCAGGTATTCAGCCCTGCTTCAAGGCAGATATCGTAAGATCCGGTACGGGTGCAGGAGATACGAGCATAGCAGCATTTTTAACAGCGATATGCAGGGGGTACGATCCGGCAATGTGCGTTGCTCTGGCATCAGCTGAAGGTGCATGCTGTGTTACAACATATGATGCATTAAGCGGTCTGAAAACCATCGAGGAACTGGTGGAAAAGATTGATTCCGGATGGCAAACAGCGTAAGGAGGAAATAAACCATGCTGGTAAATATGAATGACATTCTTCTTCCAGCAAAGGAAGGAAAGTATGGCATTGGATTTTTTAACACCGTCAATGTGGAGATGGCACGCGCTGTCATTGAAACTGCAGAGGAACTGCACTCTCCTGTGATAGTGGGTACCGCAGAGGTGCTTCTGCCAGCTATGTCACTGGAAAATGTGGCAGATTATCTGATTCCCATGGCTCAGCGTGCCAGCGTGCCGGTATGTGTACATTATGATCACGGACTGTCTTTTGAAAAATGTATGCAAGCCCTAAAGCTGGGGTTCACTTCAGTTATGTATGACTGTTCTATGGCGGAATATAACGTGAATGTGAAAAATGTGAACGAAATGGTAAGGATATGCCATGCGATGGGTGCCACTGTCGAAGGCGAACTTGGCCATGTGGGCGACAACGAAGGAGAGGGCAGGCTGGAAAACCCCAGCGATTATTATACCGATCCCGATGTCGCCCTGGATTATGCCAATCGTACTGGAATTGATGCACTTGCAGTGGCAGTTGGAAATGCACATGGTGATTACAAGTTTCCTCCTAAACTGGATTTTGACAGGATAGAAACCATAGCTCAAAAAACTCAGATTCCCCTGGTTCTACACGGTGGCAGCGGCTTGGCGGATACAGATTTCCGGATCGCAGTCGAAAAAGGAATCTGCAAGGTGAATATTTTCACAGATCTGGACAAGGCAGGAAAGGCAGGTGCCGAGCAGGGACTTAAAGCAGGGGCAATGACTATGATGGGACTGATCCCATACGAGATTGACGCTATGAAAGCTGTTGTCAGGGAAAAGATCATATTGTTTGGTTCGGACGGGGTTGTTGTCTAAAGTATCAAAGAAAAAACTCAGATCCCGGGAGGGCATATGGAATACAGAATTGTTGAAGGTAAAGAGAATATAAGAGTTGAAGATGTAGCCAGACTGCTGAAGATGACATACTGGGCTGACTCAAGACCTGTAGAAAAGATAGAGAAATCTATGGAGAATTCAAAATGTATAGGCCTGTATGTCGATGGGGTTGAGCAGCTTATCGGATTTGCAAGAGTAATAAGCGATTACGCAACTACATATTATCTTTGCGATGTGATCATCGACGAAGCCTATCAGCATAAAGGACTAGGAAAAGCGTTAGTGTCTTATGTAGTTTCTATGCCGGATTATAACGGACTAAGAGGGCTGTTAGTTACAAAAGATGCCCATACACTGTATGAAAAGTATGGATATGAGATCATAAATAATCGGGCTATGATGAAGTCGCCTGAAGCATAGGAAATCGGGAAATGATGAATCTGTGATTTTGAAGGGATGAGAGGGATCATGGTATTAAGCCAATACAACAACTTCATATTCGATCTGTATGGAACGCTTATCGATGTGCGGACCGACGAGCACGCAGATGAAACCTGGATCAGGTGGGCTAAGTGGCTAGATGAGCATGACATACGGCACCCTTCAACTCAGGTCATGCATGATGATTTTTTCGGAATGGATAGAGCGGCCAGAGATAAGGCTCTGGCGGAAGGCGTTTTTGCTTATCCTGAGATAGATGTCATCCCCATCTACAGGACGCTTTTTGAAAAATACGGGAATCCTTCCGATAGACTGACTAACAGTTTTCTGGATGATGCCGGATTTGCTTTCAGGGTCTCTTCGCGAGAGTATATCCGGTTATTTCCGGGTGTGAAGAGATTCTTAAAAAGTATCAATTCTTCCGGTAAACATGCATATATCTTAAGCAATGCGCAGCGCTGCTATACGTTGCCAGAGATCCATGCATTCGGATTGCATGAGCTGGTCAGTGATGTACTGATATCGTCGGATCACGGCTGCATGAAGCCGGACACTGCATTTTATAATATGATGATCTTAAGGAATGGCCTTGATCGCGACAAGACTGTCATGATCGGCGACAGCAGGGAGAATGATTATGAAGGCGGGATCGGAGCCGGAATAAATGCGATATGGCTGAATGATGATAATCCTGCGACGGAGTTTTATAATTTTTCAGCGAGAAAACCCCATCCGACTCAGCCGGTTGTGGGATGAATCGCCTTCCTGTATTTTCCGGATCTGACATACTTGCGTTTGTGCTCATCAGTCCGTTGTGATTCTATATACTTTTTTACCGTCTCCATGGAAACAGATCCTGTATTTGCACAGAAATAGCTAGCGCTCCAGAAAGCATCTTTCCAAAGGTATTTTTTGACATGCTCCGGATAGGTCGCACGTACTTCTTTGGAAAGCTGAGTCTTTAAGGAATTTACCAACCTTACAGGTGCAAGATCCGGTGGCATTGAAACGAGCATGTGCATATGATCCTCATCTGTCTCAGCGGATATCAGGGTACAGTTCATGTTTTCACACAGATATGCCGCGTGATTTTTCATAAAGTCCCCTATCTCCGTAGTGATTACCTTCTTTCTGTACTTTGTTACAAAGATCAGATGAAAGGTCAGCTTGTATACTGAATGTGAGCCTCTGTTAAGATCATCCATCTTTTGTCCGTCCCTTACATACACATGCTCCATTCTGGATATGTCTATTTCTGAAAATGCATCCGGGCAGAACATATGTTTGCCTTTTGCTGTCTTCTGTGCTATAATAGTAGCATACATCAGGAGGGCAGCATTAACAACCATGTACAGGACTATCCAGTATCATATAAAAAAGAACAGCAGGCTTTACGGGTACTGCAGGGACTTATGTCAAAGATCGGCTGCCCTGTATAACCGCGCAAACTTCATCATACG
>JAILPG010000151.1 GCA_024699595.1 Lachnospiraceae bacterium
TCTACCATTGAACCACACCTGCATGCCCAGAGCCGGAATCGAACCAGCGACACGAGGATTTTCAGTCCTCTGCTCTACCAACTGAGCTATCTGGGCTTAATCACGATTTCAGCACCGCAAATGCTATTATAACCATAATAAATTGTTTTGGCAAGCACAAATTTCAATATATTATCGTATATGCTATCATAAACCCATGAGACAGCAGACTCTGAACGAATACATAAAGAACAGATACGGGCTGAAACTTTACAAAATAGCTCTGGATGCCGGCTTTACCTGCCCAAACAGGGATGGAACGCTGGGATACGGCGGATGCATTTTCTGTTCCGATCGCGGATCGGGAGATTTTTCCGAAAACCGGTCTCTCACTGTCACTGAACAGATAGAGCGGGGCAAAGAACGTGTAAAAGCCAAACTTCCAAAATCGGAGTATGCCTATATCGCCTACTTTCAGGCCTTCACCAACACCTATGCACCCGTGGAAAGGCTCAGATCCCTGTACACAGAGGCCATTGATCATCCCGAAGTGTATCTTCTCTCTATAGCTACAAGACCAGACTGCCTTCCTGAGGAGGTTCTTGATCTCATATCGGAGCTTAATGAGATAAAGCCTGTCTGGATAGAACTCGGTCTTCAGACCATACATGAGAGATCCGCAGAATACATAAACAGAGGATATCCCTTAGAAGTCTATGATGACGCTGTGGCAAGGCTTAAAAGCCGTAACATCGAGACGATCGTTCATGTTATCCTCGGACTGCCGGATGAGACAAGGGAAGATATGCTAAAAACCGTTAATTACGTTGGAAAGAGCGGTGTAAACGGGATAAAGCTGCAGCTTCTTCATGTGCTTAAGGGAACCGGGCTTGCAAAGGATTATGAAGCAGGAAAGTTTGACTGCCTCACACTGGATGAATATATAACCCTTATCCGGGACTGCCTTGATATCCTCCCGGATGATATAGTGATCCACAGAATGACCGGTGACGGCGATAAGAAAAACCTCATAGCACCGATGTGGAGTGCTGATAAGAAAACCGTGCTGAACAGGCTAAACTGTTTTTTGCGTTAACAGTTGCATCTTATCACATTCTGTATTATTCTTTTCCTGTACAGGAAATTTAAATATCTCATTTGTTTGTTTTTGTTTTTATTTTTCCTGTCAGATCAACGACTAAAACAAAGGAAGCATGTCTATGGAACAAAAATATTGCGTACACTGCGGAACACAATTAGACCCGTCATGCAGATTCTGCACAAACTGCGGAAAGAGGCTGATCTTTGATAATGTACGTCCACAGGATCTTAGTGTTTCAAACAGAACTCCGGTAAATCCTGTATCCTCAGGCCAGATCCCGTTCGAACCGGGACCGATAAACCCTGATCCGGGTTTTAGTACCGGCCAGTTCGTACAGGGACCCCAGAACATCACTCCTGTCAGAAGGCAGGACAAAAAAACCTCTGTCAAACTGCTCCCCATACTGTTGATAGCTTTTCTTTCCATCAGTGCACTTATCACCGGAAGCACGATGATAGATGCAGGCGCGGGGATCACTATCTGGGGTATTCTGGTATTCGGATGCGTTCCGCCCATTGCTCTATTAATATACATATACAGACTCGACAGGGTTGAAAAGGAGCCTGTCTCTCTGCTTGCACTGCTTTTTGCTTTCGGAGCTCTTGCCATCATACCGCCTATCATAATAGGTGACATCTTTGATGGAATTATAGAACTTTTGCATATCAGTACCGACAGTCTTTTCTACCTGATCCTTGAGAACTTCCTTGCGGTAGCTTTAGTAGAGGAGCTTAGCAAATACTTTGTTGTGAAGCGTCTTACCTGGAAGCATCCCGCCTTTAGTTACCGTTTTGACGGAGTTGTATATGGTGCCACTGCTGCCCTCGGATTTGCTCTCATAGAAAACATCTTCTACATTGCAGGTGACGGTGTCGGCTCAGCCATCGCAAGGGCTGCTACGGCTATTCCAGGTCACTGTATGTTCGGTATTTACATAGGTTATTATTACGGTCAGGCCAAGGCCTTTGAGGTAAGAGGTCTGCACGGAAAGTCCATGAAGATGCGGATACGCGGCGTGCTTACGGCTGCTTTCATGCACGGACTGTATGATTTTGTATGCAGCCTCCAGTCTGACTTCATGGCAATAGTTCTCTTTATTCTCATAGCAGCCTACAACGTGATCGCATACATCAACGTCAATAAATACGCAAAACAGGATGAAATGATCTGAGATACACGGAAAGGAACAGTTTATGAATTATATTTCGGTCTCTGAGACAGCAAAAAGATGGAATATAACGGAAAGAGCAGTCAGAAATTATCTGGTCGAAGGAAGGATCCCCGGAGCCTTTATGACGGGAAAGACCTGGGTAGTTCCGGATGAGGCCAAAAAACCTGACAGAAAGCCGAGAGCCCGTACAATGCCCATGTTTCTTTCGGAACGGCTCAAATATGAAAAAAAGAACAGGATCACCGGCGGGATATACGAGACATTTCAGATAAAAACCGCCTATCATTCCAATCATATCGCAGGTAATCCGCTTTCTCTCGAAGATGTTACGGGCATAATAACCAAGAACTGCGTATCCGGGGAAAATCTGGATATAGATGATATTCTCCTGATCCTCAATCATTACCGTGCCATGAACCATATGATCGACAGTATCGACAAGCCGGTATCGGAAAGCTTTATTGACAGGCTGTATCATCTGATGTCAGCAGGGATCAGGAATAAAAAGGGAGTACAGGAATTCCCCGATAAAACAGAGAGCAGACCGCTATCCGACATACTTCGGGAATACAATGACTCTGAGCGTGTCTCATTTGAGGATATCCTCGGACTACACTCTGACCTTATGAAGGCCGGACCCTGCAAGAATTACAACGGGCAGATCGCAAGGCTCATTCTCTTTAAGGAATGCATAAAGAACAAGTTCATTCCCTTTGTCATGGATGACGAATTGAAGCTCAGCTATTACAGGGGTATCAGGGAATGGGATCATGAGCAGTGGTATCTTACGGATACCTGCAGGATAGCTCAGGACCGAATGACTGAAATACTTAACGAATATGACATTCTGTTGTAGGGTGTTGACAATAGCTGCTATTTTTGTTATCATTTGATGGCGTCAAAAAAACGGCGCTTATATTGCACGAGTGGCTCAGTGGTGGAGTATCGCCTTGCCAAGGCGAGGGTCGCGGGTTCGAATCCCGTCTCGTGCTCTGATGTCACGAAAAAGGATATCCACAAGGGATATCCTTTTTTCGTGAGTCATGCGTTATTTTACTGCGATCACATCGCCTTGTGAAACACCATCCTCGGTGTTTAGTATAAGCCATGCGTTTATATCCGCAGATGCCTCTTTTTTATGTGTATTGGCTTTAAGAGCCAGATCAAGATCCGTCACGCCATCACAGGGTATGACATCAAGAAGGCTCGTGGTTATTTCATTCCCTTCATGCAGTATGTAAGCTTCATCACCCTTTTTGAAGGTTCCCTCCTGACTGTCCCTTCAGTCTTTATAGTTCAGATCAAAGGCGTATCCATTCACATTATTCAGATTTACTGTAATGGTTTCAGGATCATTATCGCTATCATCGTAGGTAACAACCTTTCCGCCCTTCAACAGCGCTAAGATCATGAAGGTTCGTCCGGGTTTTTGGTACTGCGCAGGAATATCCATTTTCAGTTCCCCGTTCTTTATGCTGTAGTCTGCCTTGTCATCAACGGTTATATTAAAGGAAAAGGCTTCCAGCATGCCTGAGGATCTTGCATTAAAGAAGGCAAGCCTTCCAAGAGGTCCCTGTTTCTGCTTTCCGATCTTTACATTGCCGGTACCCCTCCCGCTCATGTGAAATCCGCCCACAATAGCATCGGGATTTACAGGAGCCTGATACCCCGGATTTTCCTCATATACTGCAGGCTGTTCCGGCTCCGGTTGTGGCTCAGACCCCGGAACAGTCTCCCAGACAGCAGTAAGCCTGACATCTCCATACTTTCCTTTCAACGGTGTCCCTGCGTCGTATATCCTTTCGTCAACCCAGTTTCCGTTTACATCACCTGCTTTCCAGCCCCTGAAAACAGATCTGTTCTTTTCTGCAGACGGAAGGGTGTTATCACTCAGGATATAATATTTCTGATCCTCTATATTTGTCCCGCCGCCAGTATCAAATACTACAGTGTATTCCCACAGTGCGTATAAATCTGTTAATGACCCGCTGTAAACATTATTTGTTGTTTTATCGCTATAGACTGTAGCAGATGCCGGATACAATATAATACTGTCATTGTTTAGATTGCTCCATCCCATAAACCTGTGTCCGTTATATGTAAAGAGATTCTCGGAGAGTTGTCTTCCATCCCCGTATTCCCGGTTCTGGTTGTCCATGCTGCCGCTTCCGCCGTTCTCATGAAATATGACCGTGTATCTTACAGGATCCCATTGGCCAGACACGGTAATATCACCATACATGCCGTCAAGTGACATTCCGCTTTCATATACGTTATCGTTTACCCAGCTTCCGGATGCCACTGTTACTTTCCACCCTCCAAAATTATATCCTTCCCTGTAACCGGGTGATATGTCCAATTTATCATTCCCGGGATTCGTCGTCGGATATTTCTGGGTTCTGCGTACCGTTCCATCATCGTTTTTATAGGTGATGGTATATTCCTCATATCTTGCCCAGCGGGCATACAGGATCTGGTCATTATTCAGGCTTACGCTCGTTTCCTTTGTTACCCTTGTCCCGTCTGTTATTGCTGTATACCATCCGACAAATTTATATCCCTGCCGTGTCGGTGACGGCAGATCTCCATAGACGGATTCATCGCTTTCCCCGGAAAAAACGATCTTACTCGCCGGCGAAACTGTCACACTATCACTTCCCGAATTGGCATTAAACGTTACTGTATAGGGCCTGCCCAAAGGAGTCACACTGCCAGATTCCATAGCGGAAATTCCATTTCCACGGGGATAGTATGTTATGCTTCCACCCTCCTGCAGTCCGGTAATATTCGGTAATACTTCTTCTCCATCCTTTGCAGAACATCCTCCATTTCCAATGGCAGCTCCGCTTTCACTTATAACATTAGTAAATTCTTCATACTTTCCACCGCCGGAAGCTTTTACTGTACCGGATCCACTGATAGTGATATCCGAACCGGTTCCATAACTGTTTGATGTGTCATCCCCCCCGGAGCCGCCTCCGATGCCTGCAGCTCCGCTTCC
Organism: Lachnospiraceae bacterium; assembly: GCA_024699595.1. The sequence goes on from JAILPG010000151.1 coordinate 5,254, forward strand.
TCCGGCTGCTGTTACCGTACCACCCGCAATAGTTATACTGCTGCCATCAGCATATATACCTCCGCCGATACCCGCACCGTATATACCTCCGGTCGCTTTTACCGTACCCCCGGTGATCCGAATTCTTGTGCCCTTTCCGTTTATATTAAATCCGCCGCCGATACCGGCTCCTTTGTACCCGCCTTGTGCAGTTACAGTTCCACCGCTTATTGTAATATCAGACCCCATCGCGCCTTCGCCGCCGCCGATACCGGATGCTCCGGTTCCGCCGGTAGCCGTAACCTGACCGCCATTTATGGTAATATGAGAACCTGAGCGCCCTCCCGATCCTCCTCCGCCAATGCCGGCTCCTCCCCCCGCTCCTGTTGAAGTTATGATGCCGCCGTTTATCTCTATATATGAACCATTTCTGCCAAGGGAACCTCCTATTCCCGCCGGCCCCCAAGAATCCCGGTACAGGCCGGCTCCGCCTTGTACATTAAGGGTTCCTGTCCCGTCTATTTTTAAGACCTTATCCTCGCCGCAATCCTGATGTTCAAGCCCTGCTTTGTATAATCCGCCTTTAAGGGTATTTGTCCCCTGGATCTCAATAAATGCCTTGCAGTTGGCAGTTATCGCGGGACGATCAGTTTGGGAAGCATCGATTGTCAGATCCTTAAGTATTACATGTGCTTCGTTATTGCCCTCAGCTGATATGGTAAGGGTTCCGCCTGCGGAATTGCCGGAAATAACCGGAACAGAGGGATTATTTACCGTATACTGCACACCCTCTTTCTCTACCGTGCAGCCTTCAGAGGTAGCAGTTATCGTGATACTGCGGTTTGAAATATCGAATTCATCTGGTGACGCAAAGACTGAAACTGCAGGCAGATTTGCCGCAAACAGCGCTATGATCTCCAATATGGCTATTCTTTTAATGATACTCTTCATTTTTATACCTCGCTACAGACTGGCATACTCACCGGTGACGTTATAACTGCAAAAAATCCGGAGTGTTCTTAAAAGATAAATATACTCCTGATTATATTTATATAATAATGCTCTCCCCTGTATATTATCAAGCTGTTTCCGGCAGCCTCTTTTCATATGACATTTTCATTGTTATAAACGGATGCATCCGACCCTCTCAGTCTCCTTGAGAGTAAAAACAGGCCCATCGTAAATACCGGAATGATGCAGCCGATCACAAGGAATGCACCCGTTCTTGTGACCAGGATATTGAATACTCCATGATATGTGATGGCCACGGATATGAGGCCGACAGTTCCGATTATCTGCAGCCACTGGTTTTTCCATAACCATATGAGTCCCGCTGATACCATGGCTCCGCAGACCACATGCATGGCACCGGTTCCAAAGCCTCGTATCAGGAGACGTATCAGATTCTGTGATCCGTTGGTTAACAGGTAGCAGACATTTTCAAGTGTTGCAAATCCTACCGAGATCATAAGCACATACTCGGGTACTCTTTCCCTTGGCGGACTCGCTACGATCAGACAGAAAAGGATCGGGGAAAACTTTACGACTTCCTCAACAAAAGGCGCTACCTCTGTAACGGCATACTCCGACCCTACTCCGACAAGTGCCGCCATCCAGGTTGTGATGTAGGATGAGAGCAGGCATGCGCTCATTCCTGCAAGCAGGAAGATCATGTGCATTTTTCTCCTGCTTCTTAAACCGATAGCGGCGATCAGTATGGGGGCGGCAAGACAGATATATACGTTCTCTATATAGGTGGTCATTTTCTCACCGCCTTTCTGGCAGGTTCCCTTTTAAAGCGGCTCAGTGCATGGATAAGTCCGATGAGACATACAGAAAACAGCGTATCTATCCAGAAATAGGGATTGCCCAGTGTATCTCCCGGCCAGTATAAGCTTGAGCTTATCCACAAAGCATATTCAAGCGCGAGGATGATCAGACAGGTCAAATAGAACGGTCTTCTCTCAATCCCTCCGCTTATCAGTCCATTGGTGACAAGCTGCAGCGCCACCGTCATGATCACGACAGAGACGATATTTCCCGCTGCATCTCCGTTTCGCACATAAAAAACGATCGCCATTGCGACCGTATATACCGGAATGAGATACTGAAACCGGTTTTCAATCTTAAAAGGCTTATCCCCTGCGAAATGGATCAGTAACAGGATAAGGAACAGATATGCAGTATACCAGCTCAGCTCTGAAATATAGAAATACTGGGATGTAGTATCGTATGCAATCAAATATAAGATGTTATAGAGATCACCGATGAAATATTCAAACGCAAACAGGCCGATCAGTGTCCACTCATGACTTCCGTCGCTCCCCTGTTCCTCTCTTACGAACGCACGGAAAAATGCGACAGAGAATACAACCGCCGCAAAAAACATCTGTATGATGTTATCGATGAGTTCGATCATATATGCTCCATATCAGGTAACAGATTCAGCTGCACTGCATATCAGGTCGACACAGTTATCAATACCGATAGATGAGCTTTTCACGCAGAGATCATAATATATCGCATTGCCGAATTCCGTATTGGTATAATGCTTGCAATACTTCTTTCTGGCTCTGTCTACGGTATGAATGTCCTCAATGATCTTATCCTCGGATACTCCCGGCATTCTCTCCTTAAGCATCTGTATCCGGAAGCGGACATCTGCTGCAACAAACACATGCAGGGTCCTGTCATATTCCTTTAATATGACGTTTGCATTACGTCCGACTATAACGCATCTGCCCTTTTCGGCAACCTTGCGTACTGCCTCCTTCTGTGCGTTAAACAGCCTTTCATCAAGAGGTTTGTTGTAAAAATCAAACAGGCTCTGGCCAAACCCGAATTCCGCAGGAACCTTCTCATCATACCTTCGTATCTCCTGTGGTGTAAGGTTTCCGCTCTCAAGGGCCGCGCGTACTATCATATCCTTGTCGCAGTAATAATATCCAAGCCTCTTTGCCACGGCTTTTCCGATAGTACTTCCGCCGGCTCCGAATTGTCTGCTGATCGTGATTATGCTTTTCATAACACTCCTCCCGACAAGTTTTTCTCTAAGAAAGACAGGTGTCTGTTATAAGACCTTGTTCAGAAAATCGATCGTTCTTTCTTCCTTGGGATTTAAAAGGATCTCTTCAGGTGTGCCTTCCTCGACAATGTATCCGCCGTCCATGAACACTACCCTGTCAGCAACCTCTTTTGCAAATCCCATTTCATGGGTGACTATTACCATGGTCATTCCGTCTGCGGCAAGATCCTTCATGACCTGAAGTACTTCTCCTACCATCTCCGGATCAAGCGCCGATGTCGGCTCATCAAAAAGCATTATGCCGGGCTGCATGCACAACGCCCTTGCAATGGCAACCCTCTGCTTCTGCCCGCCCGATAGCTGGCTTGGGAAACTTGATTCCTTCTCGGAAAGCCCGACCTTTTCAAGCATCTTTCTTGCCCGTTTTACTGCCTCTTCCTGAGTGCATTTTTTTAACTGTACCGGTGCAAGAGTCAGATTATCAAGTACGTTAAGGTTATTAAAAAGGTTGAAATGCTGGAATACCATTCCTATGTTTTCCCTGACCTGATTGATATCGATCTTTTTTGCCGTGATATCAACACCGTCTATGATAACGGTACCCGCAGTGATCTTTTCAAGCCTGTTTAAACAGCGTAAAAAAGTGGATTTGCCTGATCCGGAAGGTCCGATCACGCATACGACCTCTCCCTTATGTACTTCGATAGAAATGCTTTTAAGAACCTCAAGATCAGCATAATTCTTTTTCAGGTTTTCTACTTTGATCTTTACTTCACTGTTATCTGCCAACGTTGAGCCTCCTTTCAACCACCTTTGCACTCCTTGAAAGGATAGTTATGACTATAAGATACATGACCCCGACGATAGCCCAGGTCTGGAAGGACATGAACGTGTTGGCCTGTACATTCTTGGCCGTATTTACAAGCTCGGGGAAGCCGATAACAGACAGTATTGAAGTGTCCTTAAGCGTAATTATGAACTGATTGATAAAGGTGGGGATCATCGTACGTATTGCCTGGGGAAGCACAACCTTTCTCATTGCCATGCCATATGTAAGACCGAGTGATCTTGCTGCCTCCATCTGTCCTATATCGACTGACAGTATTCCCGCACGGACAATCTCTGCCATGTAGGCACCGCAGTTAAGCGCAAGACACATCGTGCCTGCCTGCAGCGCTGTCAGGGTCAGTGAGAATCCTCCGATTATCGTATTAAAGAAGTACGGGATTCCGAAATAGATAAAAAAGGCAAGTACTATCATCGGAACTCCGCGGATAACATCCACGAATACCTGGGAGATCACATTGCAGACACGGTTTTTAAGTACCCCCATTATTCCGAAGATCATTCCGATGATACAGGCAAAGAACAATCCAAGCAGCGCAAGCAGAAGCGTCCTTCCGAGAGCGGTAAGCAGCATTGTTCCGTATACGGTGATTATTTTTATCATTGATAATTCCTCATGTTCGGGCGGGTCCCAAGGTCAAGCGGCCTTTTATGCAAGCATAAGGCCGCTTGAACCTTTTGACCCTGGCATCATACTATTCACCAAGATACTTGGCTATTATCTGATCATAGGTTCCGTCAGCCTTGATATTTGCAAGACCCTTGTTGAACATGTCAACTAACTCCTGATTGTCAGCATTGAATATTGCAAATCCGTATGCAGCGGGATCGTTGCCGGTTCCGTCCACAAGCTTCATGGCAATGCCTGTATCCTTGATGTTTGAAGCCATGATAGGCGTATCATCAAATACTGCAGCTACCTGTCCGCCAACAACAGCCTGATACATTGTCGGTGAATCCTCGAAATAGGTAACAGTGAACTTGTACTGCTCTGCAAGGCTCTCAGCATATGCAGCGCTCATTGTTCCGGTCTTTACTGCAACAGACTTGCCGTCAAGATCCTCAAATCCCTTGATATCTGATGATGATTCTACAGCCATGCTCTGGTTTGCATCATAATATCCGTCAGAGAAGATCCAGCCTGATTCTTTTCTCTCTTCGGTTATTGATGCGCCTGCGATCATACCGTCAGCCTGTCCTGCCTGACATGCAGCTATAGATGCATCCCATCCGAGTACCTGTACTTCATATTCAAAGCCTTGATCCTTGGCTATTGCATCAAGGATATCCATATCGATACCTACAAAATCTCCGTTGTCATCCTTGTACTCAAACGGCTTGAATGCGGTATCTGTTGCGATCTTCCATACCTTTCCTGATGCCTCATCCTTTGTCTCTGTTTCGGTCGTTGTTGTGTCAGCACTGTCGGTTGCAGGTGCAGTCGTTGCAGCTGCACATCCGGTAACCGTAAGCATCAGACATGCCATAACAATACCTAAAACTCTCTTTTTCATAAAACCTCTCTCCTTTCATTTCCGGCATTCATCCACAAATGCCTTTACAAGTGATATGCTTTCCCCGTCTTTTACGTAGGAAAACTCGGGATGCCACTGCACCCCTATTGCAAATCTGTGATCTCTCACAGCTATTGCCTCAATGAGTCCGTCCTCCGATACGGCCATTTTTTCCGTTTTTTCGGATAAGTCCTTTACAGCCTGATGATGGTAACTGTTTACCTCATGAATGCCGGCACCGATGATCTCTGCAAGTTTTGTATCTTCAAGTACCCTTACGTTATGTGCCTTTCTGTCATAGGGCGGCGTCATATGATGTTCAATACTGCTTTCATACTCACTCGGAAGATCCTGATAAAGTGTTCCCCCAAGATGCGCATTCATAAACTGTATCCCGCGGCATATCCCAAGAAGCGGCTTGTCATCAAAAAGACACTTATCAAGCAGATATCCTTCCATCGCATCGCGCAGGCTGCAGGTATCACCGCAGGTGTCTCTTTCAGTCTCTCCGTATACTTTCGGCGAAACATCATGTCCTCCGGTAAATAAGATCCCATTACATAGGCTGTATGCCTCCGAAAGCTCGGATTCATCATCCGTAAGCGGAAGCATTACCGGCAGTCCGCCGCATTTTTCGATCACCTTCATATATCCGGGCAGCATCCAGTAGCTGTCCTTATCATCATCATAAAGAGGGATCAGTCCAATTACCGGTCTCATACAATCCTCCCATGTTTCAGTCCATGCTCTAAAAAATATAGCGCCCTATATGCCCATCCTGCATCATAGAACGCCATTGTCCGAAATGTGGATTGCTCTGCTGACTGAAACAGAGAGCCTTAAGCACTTACAGCGCCGTTTCGATAATAATTTTATTGGTTCTTTGATAAATTGTCAAGAAAAGGCCATACATCAGTACGGCCATCTTACGTCTATGTCGCCCTTAACCAGTCCGTCCTCCGTCATGATACCGAAATACCCGCTCTCCAAAGCTATGTTGTAGAATTCCTGTGCACTCAGGCCGGTACGGTATTCTTCGTTGTAAAACATTTCCGAAAGACCGGGATCCACCTGATTGTAACCCTCAAAAGTGATCGCATCAAAGCTGCCGCCAAGCCACTTCTTTGCTTCCTCATCAAGGTCCTTACTGTTAAGGAAAAATCCTCCCTTTCTCATGGAATGCCAGTCTCTCAGCTTATAGACTTCAGGATGTCTTATGCCCATCCAGGTTCCGAAGGTCTCAAATTCGCTGAAACCAAGCTTTACGTTGTCATAATCCAGGGAATAGACTATCTTTTCATAGAATGTATCTCCCTTTACGGGAAGGGTTTCTATCTCATCAAGCATTTCCCTCATATATCCTGCATTTATAAGCATATGCTCGGAGATAAAGGATTTCTTTATGATCTTGTCAAAGCCGAAGAGCTTCTTGATCGTCTTAAAATACCCCGGCTGATACTCGGTCTTTAAGTCAAAGCAGGGATGTCCGTCCTCAGTAAACATCTCTACCTTGCGAAGAGGCACGGTATCTATATCCCAGGCCATGTAGTATTCGTCATCGCAGATCCTTGAATACTGCATCTTGAGAAACTGCTGGTAATACCATCCAAGCCTTGAATTATCCGCAATGTTATAGCCTCCCTCGGACAGATGATCCTTTACCGCCGCCATCATCTTTTCGGAGGATACTATCTCTTCTTCATTCAAAAAGGTGACTCCGTCAGGCAGATACCCTCTCCCCCGGTCATTCTCCATGAGCTCATTAAGCTTCTCTGATCCTATCATTATTATCTTACTTATCGGAAGCAGCTCAAAGAACGCATTATAATCCTGAACTATATTGACGTAATCCGAATCCTTTGTAACGATTATAAGCTTTACCTTTTTGTCCATATGCCCTCCTTATTACAGTAAACGGTCATCCCAAGTATGAACATTCATCCGAAAAAACGGTCCTCAAGCATCAAACACCAGGTGTGATAAATCGGCAGATGCAGCTCCTGGATCCTGTAGGTCTCATCCTCCGGGACCCTTACGCATACATCGGCGAATTCCTTAAGCCTGCCCCCGCTCCTTCCGGTGAGACCTATCGTCTTTATCCCCAGAGCCTTTGCAAGTACTGCCGCATTTATTATATTGCTGCTGTTTCCCGATGTTGATATCGCAAGGAATACATCTCCTTCTCTTCCGAAACCGAACAGCTGCTGGGCAAACACCCCGTATCCGTCCGCATCGTTTATGTATGCGGTGGTAAGGGCATCATGTGCCGTAAGTGGAATTGCCATAAGTGCCCTGTCAAGATTCAGTGAAAGCCTTGATCCTATATCCCTGTCTATCGCTATGAGCCTGTCGGAAAGATCCTTTTTGATGGGTCTTGCCTTCTTGAATCTCTTCATAAGCTCACCCGTCATATGCTCTGCATCGGCTGCCGAGCCTCCGTTTCCTGCGATCAGCAGTTTTCCGTCATTTTTGTAGGTTTCCTCCATTAACAGGTATGCATCCGTGATGCTATCCCTAAGCTCCTCAAGCACTGGGTACCTTAACATAAGTGAATCCGTATGTTTTTTTATCCGCTCATTAAGTTCAGCCATTCTGCTTTTCTCCCAAAAGCTCTGAAATCCTGTCTGCAAATTCGGCAAGATCCTTTACCGTCATATCCTGCCCGCTGTCTGTCCAGTCCTCATCCCTGGAATTTTTTGAAATAAGCACGGTCTTTGTGCCTGCTGCCTTTCCTGCCATTACATCCTTTTCCTTGTCGCCGACCATTATGGAAGCTTTCAGATCGATATTATGCTCTTTCGCTGCCTTAAGTAACATTCCGGGCTTCGGCTTTCTGCAGTCACAGGCTATCTTAAGCTCCTTTATCTCGCCTTCATAGCCTGAATCGGGATGATGAGGGCAGTAATAGATCCCGTCAAGATATGCGCCTTCTTCTCCTAACAGGGTCTCAAGCTTTTTGTGTATCTCAGAAAGACCCTCAACAGTAAGCTCTCCCCTTGCTATCACGGGCTGATTGGTCACAACTATCACCAGGTATCCGAGCTCATTTATCCTCTTTATCGCCGATGCGGCTTTCGGAAGCAGAGTGAGCTTTTCTATATCCCGTAAGAATCCGACATCCTTTATTATTGTATCATCTCTGTCCAAAAATACCGCTTTTTGTTTGTTTTTAAGATTCTTTGCGGCTGCGATGCCGTTTTTCACATCCTCACACACCTGGGCGTATCTTTCGGGCGTGCCCATATCCTTTACATATTCGGAGCTTTCATAGGCATACAGAAGATGAGTGCCTGCAAGAGGCTTTAATATATCCCTGTCAAGATCGGCCTTATATACATTTCCGTTCTCATCCTGCTTTCCTATCCTTGAAGGATCGATACCGCAATCTTTAAGCACTTCCTTAGATAACACATGCAGGCCCGCATTTACCAGGTTTCTGTAATACTTTGGCCTCTCATCCTCCTTGCTGAGCCACTTTTGCACGCTGCCGTCCTCATCCTCCATGATGAGACCGCTGTCATAGGGGTGGCTGTTTGGGTGCACGAAGATCGTGGCCTTGCCCTGCTTTTTTCTGTGATATTCAAGAAACCTGTTAAAATCCACATCAAAGAGCGAATCTGCGTTTAACAGGAGAAAATCCTCCGACAGTCTGTCGTATATCTTAAAGAGCGCTCCCGCATTGCCAAGGGGTTCCTCTTCAAAATAGTAGTCTATGTTGACGGACAGGCTCTTTCCATCCTTAAAATGATCCTTTATCATCTCCCCTTTGTGACATACCGTGAGGATGATATCCTTAAAGCCCTGATCCCTTAAGCATATTATCTCTCTCTCAAGCACGGGGATGCCTTCTATCTCTACAAGAGGCTTCGGGATGTCAGAAAAAAGAGAGCCCAGTCTCTTTCCCATGCCCCCCGCCATTATGACAGTCTTAATCCCATCCATTTTTCTTATCCTGTTTGTCTGAGCCCTTTTTCTCCCATGTCTCGGGGCTGTAATAAATCACTCTCGTACCGCCGTTTTCAAATTCAAAGGGTATGTACAAAAGACCGTCCATCGCATCTATCAGTCTCTGTCTCTTGTCTTCTTCCACATAAAACAGCAAAAATCCGCCGCCGCCTGCTCCAAGGAGCTTTCCACCTACAGCTCCGGCTTTCAGTCCCTTCTCATACAGGGCATCTATCTTTTCGTTGGATACAACATCTGAGGTCTTTCTCTTAAGCTCCCAGGTATGCTTAAGCAGCCTTCCGAATTCATTCAGATCGGAATGCTTATCCCTTAACACATCCTCGGCCTTATCTACAAGCGCCATCATTTCCTTAAGCTCCGCCGTCTTTTTTTCACCGCTTATGCCCATGCTCTGTATTTCCGATGAAAACCTCGTAAAGCCCGTAAAGAACATGATCAGGTTGTCATTAAGCTGCTTCTTTCTGTCAGGTGATATTATGACAGGCTTTACCTCATAGCCGTCTTTGTTAAAATCGATCCTGTTAAGCCCTCCAAAGGCTGCCGCTATCTGATCCTGTATGCCGCCTGCCTCTGCACAGAGCACTCTTTCAAGATAGATCGCACTGTCGGCAAGCTTTTTCTTGTCGGCATATTTTCCCTTAAGCGCATAGAATGCATTTAACATCCCGACTGCAAAGGAGGAGCTCGTTCCGAGACCTGATCTTGCGGGAAGGTCCGCCTCGTATGATAGTCTCAGTTCATGCATGTCAAGCATCTTCATCGCATTCTTTACTGCAGGATGCTCTATGTTATCTATATCCGTGACTCTTTCAAGCTTGGAGTAGGATATCTCCGAGCTGTATTCAAAAAACGGCGGCAGATGCCTTACATTTACGTAACAGTACTTGTCAAAGGTCGTTGACAGCACCGATCCGCCGTACTCTGAATAAAAGCTTTCAATATCCGTCCCTCCGCCGAAAAAGGACATACGGAAGGGAGTCTGTGTAATGATCATTAATTTTCCTCAGTATTCCATCCAAGAAGGTTGTTTATGTTCTCGTTCATTCTTTCCCATGAATATCTGTAGGCTTCTCTCTCTATGCCCTCGGCAAAAGAAGCCGCCTTGTCTGCCGCAAAGAAATCCTTTATGGAATCTGCGATCTGCTCAGGCTTAAAAGGATCCACCAGATATCCTGTTTCACCGTCAAATACTACATCGGGAAGTCCCCCGACTCTTGTTGCAAGCACCGGCTTTCTGAAGCTGTAGGCAACCTGGATCACCCCGCTCTGGGTTGCGGATTCATATGGAAGTACGACAAGGTCGCAGGCGGCAAAGAATTTCTCCACCTCCGTAATCGGCAGATGTTTATCCGTAATGCTTATATACTCAGATATGCCGTATTCTTCGATAAGCGTATCATACTGATCCCTTGTGCCCCCGAAATCTCCGGCAATAAGAAGCTTAAGTCCTTTAACGGCCTCCGGATCCTTTGAGAGTATGTGAAGAGCCGATAACAGATGCTTTAGTCCCTTGTATTCCCTTACGAGGCCAAAAAACAGGAGTACCTTCTCATCCTTTGACAGTCCGAGTATCTGCCTTGCCTCATCCTTCGTCATGTCTTTCTGCTTAAAGAAATTATATGCGGGATGTACCGAAACGATGAGCTTTGGATCCTTTACGACGCTTTTCAGATCTTCTCCGTCACTCTTTGAATGTGTGATGAAGTATCCCGCCTGTTTAAGCGCAAGCTTTGTAAGCTGTCTGTCAAACGGAAATCTCTCATGCGGAAATACGTTATGACAGATGTATAGAATATTTATGCCCTTTAAAAGCTTTGCAATGCAGAAATAGCATGGGGCAAAATACGGATGCAGCCACTGCAAAAGCAGCAGATCCGGCTTTTCTTTTTTTATCAGGGAGGCAACTTTTATCCAGTTAAAAGGATTGGCCGAGTTTAATATATATCTTATCCCGTCTAGCTTCAGTACATCATCCTCATAATCCTTCTGGGGCTTTTTGTACAAAAACTTCGGATACATCATGGAATAGGATATTATCGAAACATTGTTTTCCTTTGATAACTGCTTATAGAGCAGTGATACATAATATGAAAGCCCTGTCTTATATGGATATACCGGGCCTATCATTATTATCTTTTTTGACATATCTCAGACCTTTATTATCTTTAATACTATACCACAGAAACTGCGCAGTTTTATGAACAATCTTCCCTTGTCTATTATGTAGGTGTATCTGTCAGTGTTGAATCCGTCCTCATCCGTGTACATGATGCTCTCGGCAACGCATTCATCCATTGCCCCAATCTTCCAGCCGAACTTGATATCAAGTTCCTTGGAATGGTCATTGTTATTGATTATGACTATCGACTGTTCTTCCGTGTTGAACCTTCCGTAGCAGAGAACATTGTAATCTCTGTAAAGCTCCTTGTAGGAGCCTGCCTTTAACTCGGGATTCTCCTTGTGTACCTTGATCATCTGTCTGTGGAATTCGATCATCTCCTGATCCTCGTGTCCCCACGGATAGGTACGTCTGTTATCGGGATCCGTGAATCCGCATACCCCGGCCTCATCACCGTAATATATGGTGGGAGCTCCGGGCCAGGTCATCTGTACCATTACGGCTTCTCTCATAACAGCCTTGTTGATGCCCTCGTTTGCTGCCTCAGCTCCGAGTCCGTCCACACGTCCCACCTTATGGTTGGTCCTTGTAAGGAACCTCGAATGATCATGATTTGACAGCTCATTCATCGATACATACATGCTCGGTGCCGGGAGCTTTGCGGTATTCCATACCATTGTATCCCAGAACGCATCTGCATTTCCGAGCATATCGGGTCTGAAGTCGTCACTGTGCTTCTGCATTCCTGTTAAAAACCAGGTGACAGGCTCCATGAATGCATCGTAATTCATTACCGTATCCCATTCATTGCCCTGCAGCCAGCTCGACGGATCTCCGTAATGCTCGGCTATGATGATCGCATCCTTGTTGGCATTTTTTACCACACGTCTGAAATCCTGCCAGAAATGGTGATTGAACTCTCCGCTGTAGCCGAGATCCGCGGCAACGTCAAGCCTCCAGCCATCGATATTATAGGGCGGCCTTACCCATTTTTCCGCAACTCCCAGTATATAATCGTAAAGCTTCTGGGATCCCTCGTAGTTAAGCTTGGGAAGCGTGTCATGACCCCACCAGCCGTCGTAGCTTCCGTTATAGGGCCAGGCTCTGTCATCAAAGAATCTGAAGAAATCATGATAAGGACTGTTTTCATCTACAAACGCGCCCTTTTCATAGTCTTCGGAATTCTCGTATATTCTCTCTTTGTCGAGCCACTTGTTAAAGGAGCCGCAGTGATTGAACACACCGTCTAAAATGACCTTGATCCCGCGCCTGTGGGCTTCCTCAACGACCTTAATAAAGAGCTCGTTGCTTGCCTCAAGGTTCTTTTTGTTGGTGACCCTGTTGATATATCTTGTGGCAAGCCTGTTCTCTGTCTGCGTATCATCAAGAAGCGACCCCCTGTCGTCCACTATCCTTCCGAAGTGGGGATCAATATAGTCATAATCCTGGATGTCGTATTTATGGTTTGAAGGTGATACAAAGAGCGGATTAAAGTAGATCGCATCTATTCCAAGGCTTTCAAGATAGTCCATCTTGTCAATGACGCCCTGCAGATCGCCTCCGTAAAACTCCCTTACTCCCATTGTTGCGGGATATTTGTCCCAGTCTTCAACTTTTACGGATTTATCGCCTATATAAGTGTATTCTCCGGTGAGCACGTCATTGGTAGGATCACCGTTATAGAACCTGTCGACATATATCTGATAAAAAACCGCGCCCTTCGCCCATTCGGGAGTCGAAAAGCCCGGCCTTATCTCAAAGAAGAAGTTCATGTCCACATTGTCAACGGCACCCCTTAAGTCATACTGGCATTTTATGCTTCCGACCTCAGCCTCGAAGAAATACACCATCAGCTCATTTTCAAGCTGAAGTATGTATTCGTAGTAGTCAAACCTCCCGACAGTACTTTCCTTGTACATGACATGACTGTCGCCGTTTACGATTATATAAACGTGATCGACATTATTCTTTGCAGTTCTGAAGCGGATCTTGACCTGACCGTATTTTGTCGGTTCCCAGGGAACCAGGTAGTCCGATGAGTAATCAGAAAACAATGCGTCCCGGTTTAAAATAGGCCGCATGTTGAAAAGATATTTTTCCTTCTCAAAAATATCCTCAATATTCAAAGACATGTATTTATACTCCCTTCAAATTTCCTACCCCTATATATAGTATACTCATTATCGCAGAATATACAAGTACGGGTTTACGGGAAGGAGGGTTTTCGATGTATGCTAAAGATGCCGTAGACAGTAAAAAAGACAGCCTCACGAATGCTGTCTTTTTTGGAGAAGGTATTTCTTTTTATGGGTATAGCTTTTAACTATACTATGTATTGGGGGGTTACAAGTACATTATATATACACCCCCTATATCCGTCTATCCCGACTTTGCACAAACTTTACAAAAAAGTATGCGCCATTTTATATATTTTATACAAAGAGAGCCTCAAATTCTTCTCTGGTGATCTTTTCCTTTTCCAAAAGGAGGGCTGCACTTTTATGCAGGACTGCCTCATTCTCCTTTATGATCTTTTCGGCTTTCTCATAGCACTCATCGATTATCTTCTTGACTTCCTTATCGATCTCGCTTGCGATCTCTTCACTAAAGCCTCTGGTGCTGTGAGCCAGATCTCTTCCTATAAATACTTCGTCATCATCGTTGTCATAGCAGATAACGCCAATCTTTTCGGACATTCCGTATTTGGTCACCATCTTCTTGGCAAGCTTGGTAGCCTGCTTGATATCCTGTGAAGCCCCTGTCGTGATATCGTCAAAGATAAGTGCCTCAGCCACACGTCCGCCCAGGGATACTATGATATCCTGCAGCATCCTGCCCTTTGTATTGAACATCTCATCCTTTTCGGGAAGCGGCATCGTATAACCTGCAGCGCCCATTCCGGTGGGAATGATCGATACCGAATAGACAGGACCTACATCCGGCAGCACGTGGAATAAGATGGCATGCCCCGACTCATGATAAGCCGTTATCTTCTTATCCTTATCGGACACGACCTTGCTCTTCTTTTCCGCTCCTATCCCGACCTTTATGAATGCCTTCTTTATATCATCCATCGTGATGAATTTCCTGCCGTCCTTTGCGGTATTGATGGCAGATTCGTTCATAAGGTTTTCAAGATCCGCTCCTGTAAAGCCCGCAGTGGTCCTTGCGATCTCTTCAAGCGCTATCTCATCGGAAAGGGGTTTGTTCTTTGAATGAACCTTTAATATCTCTTCTCTTCCCCTTACATCGGGTACCCCGACGGATATCTTTCTGTCAAATCTTCCCGGCCTCAGTATAGCAGGATCGAGGATATCCACACGGTTGGTGGCGGCTATCACGATAATGCCCTCGTTCACTCCGAAACCGTCCATCTCCACGAGCAGCTGGTTGAGCGTCTGTTCACGTTCATCGTGTCCTCCGCCCATTCCGGTTCCCCTTCGTCTTGCGACCGCATCGATCTCATCAATGAATACTATGCAGGGAGCGTTCTTTTTTGCATCGGCAAAGAGATCCCTTACTCTGGATGCTCCGACACCGACGAACATTTCCACGAAGTCCGAACCGGATATCGAGAAAAACGGAACCCCTGCTTCTCCGGCTATCGCTTTTGCAAGCAGCGTCTTACCTGTTCCCGGAGGGCCCACAAGGATAACGCCCTTGGGGATCCTCGCACCGACGCCCACATACTTTTCCGGATATCTGAGGAAATCCACTATCTCCTCAAGATCTTCCTTTTCCTCATTGAGTCCGGCAACATCGGCAAACCTGGTCTTATTGTCATCCGTTGACAGTCTGGCACGGCTCTTTCCGAAATTCATCATCTTGCTGCCGCTTGCGGCGCCGGCCTGATTGTTCATGTAGATGAAGAAAAATATAACGACCGCCGCAACTATCACGGTCGGTATGATGGAACTTAAGAGCTCGCCTGAATGCGATACGTCTTCGATCGTATAATCAGGGAACTCGTCCTTAAGCAGATTTTCGATCTCTTTTACATCGGAAACATTTAATATCCTCTCAGCGCCGTTTGTAAGCGTCACCTGTACCACTCCCGTGGGGACCTCGGCGTTCTGCACGATATTAATGCTCTTTATGTCCTGATCCTTTAATTCTCTCTCAAACTCCTGATAAGTTATATATGACTCCCGCTCGGTCCACATGCCTCTCCATACCATAGCCAGGCATATGAACATCGCGATGACGATGATATAAAACCCCAGACCTCTTGTACTTCTGTTCAACTTACTCTCCTCATATCAATCCAAATGCACGATCCCAATATATGGCAGATTCCTGTATTTCTGCGCATAATCGAGTCCGTATCCTACCACGAACTCATCCGGTATCTGAAATCCGGTATATTTGACATCGACCTCGACCACCCTTCTCTCCGGCTTGTCAAGCAGGGTACAAAGGGTCAGAGTCTTAGGTCCTCTTGCCTCAAGTGTCTTTAACAGATAACTTAAGGTCCTTCCCGAATCAACAATATCCTCTATTACGATAACATCCTTATCCTTTATGGAGTCATCAAGATCCTTGACTATCTTTACCACACCGCTTGATTTCGTATCATCGCCGTAGCTTGAAACAGACATGAAATCGATGGATACGGGTACTGTCACTCTCTTTGCAAGCTCACAGGCAAAGAAGACGCTTCCTCTTAAGACGCAGACAAAATGAACTTTTTTTCCTTCATAATCCCTGCTTATCCTCTCACCGATCTCCCTGATCTTTGCATCCACTTCTTCTTCCGTAAGCATTACAGAAATTGTCTCACTCAACGTCTTTTCCTCCGCTTATCTCTATCTCTATTATCTTTTTTGTATCCGGACATATCTTGAAGCTCTCACTTATCCTGTATCCGATGATCCAGATCACATCATTATCCTTTGTAAGGAGTTTTACCTCATCTCTTTTGTCTGAGGGTATCTTGTTGTTTATAAAGAATTTCTTCAGGCTCTGATAATTGCCGTTTTTGTCTATCGCTATCCTGTCATCTGTCTGCCTGGTTCTGACTTCCGGCAATTTGCCGCTGATTATTTTATCATAGTCAAACCATTTAGTATAGTCATTTTGAGGGTATTTGACGTCTCCTCCTTTTTCAAATATCCTGCACCTTATTTTAGTACCGTCCGTAAGTATCTGTTCATCTTTCAGGTCCAGGGGTTCATTTATCAATACTCTTCTTTGCCCGTCATCCGTATCTCTTTTAAATACGAGCTCATTTCCTATCCTCTTAACCTTTATCCCGTACGGGATATCGACCGTACGGCCGCTTGTCTTTTCTGTAAGCCCGTAAATATCCCGGATGTTTACTGAGCTTATATCCTTAAACCCGCTGCACATAAGGGTCAGCACCTGTTTTATTGCTTCTCTTGCCACTATCTCGCTCTCAGCCGCAAGAGCCGTGATATCCATCCTGTATACGCAGGGCTCTGACGTATCTTTTTTTAGATGCTCTCTGCAGAATCTTTCTGCCTCCCCGTCAATATATTCACAGGCTGACGCTATCTCCTGAGCCTGTCTGAAAATATGCTCCGCTGCCCCTTTGACCACATTTTCCATCTGCGGGAGTATGAGATGTCTTATCCGGTTTCTTGAATAATCACTGTCGTCATTCGTCTCATCGGTAACATATGAAAGCCCGTTTTCCGTCACATATCCATCTATCTCGTCTCTTGACAGAAACAGCAGAGGTCTGATGATCTTTCCTCTCTTTGGGCTCATCCCAGCCATTCCCTTTAATGACGATCCTCTTAGCATATTAAAGAGCACCGTTTCCGCCTGATCGTTCATATGATGGGCTACCGCCGTTTTATCGGCATCAAGCTCCTTAAGTGCCCTTTCAAAATCCCTGTATCTTATGATCCTTGCGGCCTCTTCCATAGTAAGCTTTTCACTCTTTGCATAGGCCGGCACATCTTCGCAAAAGATACGGATATCCACTCCTCTTTTTTCACAGAGCTCCTTTACAAACTCCATGTCCGCTCTTGAGGATTCACCCCTTATACCGTGCTCCACATGAATGGCATAAAGCTCAAAGCCGATCTCTTCCTTAAGCTTAAACAGTATGTCAAACAGGCATACTGAATCCATACCGCCGGAGAGACCGATGAGGATCTTTTCCCCGGTGGCTATAAGCTCATGTTTTCTGCAGTATTCAAGCACTCTCTTTGGTATATTGTTCATATTCCATAAAAAATTAACGGATTGCCTGCGCAATCCGTGTTGTTTCAGTCTCCTTCAGACTGGAAGATTATCTCATCCCCATACACAAGCCCCAGCCTGTCTTTTGCAACCTCCTCCACATATTTTGAGGTTTTGGTATATTTCTCATATTCTATAAGATCAAGGCTTCGCTGTTCTTCTTCCGCTATCTGCTCTTTCAGGGTTTCTTCCCTTTCAATATAGGTTCTCTGCTTTTTCTTAAGACCCGCCATGCTGACAAGGATCACTATGCAGAGCATTGCAACGACAACGGAAACACTCAGCATTCCAAGCCTGTTCTGTCTTTTTTTCCGAAAGGCAACTTTCCTCTTCATTATCTTACCCCTTATATCTTCCGCATATTACCGGTCCGCTGTGAATACTATTTCCCGGTCCTAAACGGTTCCCTCGTTTACATAATACTCAAAAACCTTTTCGGAGTCAAGCCTTTAAAGCCTGTTTTAGAGGTATCTGAACATATCCGCCGCTTCTTCCTTCCTCACCGTTTCCTTCACGGATATGACTTCTACCTTTACGGGCTTTGTTCCAAACTGTATCTCAAGAACATCTCCGGCCTTTACCTCGGCTGAAGCTTTTGCCACTCTGCCGTTTATCATGACCCTTCCGGCATCGCAGGCCTCGTTTGCCACAGTCCTTCGCTTTATTATCCTTGATACCTTTAAATACTTATCCAGACGCATTTTTTCACCTCCCCTGCAGGCT
This sequence comes from Lachnospiraceae bacterium, assembly GCA_024699595.1. The sequence goes on from JAILPG010000151.1 coordinate 23,636, forward strand.
TTTTTATAAAGAAAAACAGAGAGCGCTAAGCTCTCTGCCTTTTCTATTAACGTTAAAGAATGATTACTTGTTAACGATATCCTTTAAAGCCTTTCCAGCCTTGAACTTAGGAGCCTTTGAAGCCTTGATCTTCATAACAGCACCGGTCTGAGGATTTCTTCCCTCTCTTGCTGCTCTCTTAGCTACCTCGAATGTACCGAATCCAACTAACTGAACCTTTCCACCCTTCTTTAATTCCTTAGCAACAACCTCTGTAAAAGCCTTAACAGCCTTCTCAGAATCCTTCTTTGATAATCCAGCCTGGTCAGCAATAGCTGCAACTAATTCTGTCTTGTTCATTAAATATTCCTCCTAATAATAATGTGAGTCTTAGTAAGCACTTTTTCAAATGCTAATAATATTTATACTTGCTTTAGCAGTCAATGTCAAGGAATAATTCTCAAAAAACCTTTTATTTAGGTCATTTTGGGCATTTTTCACGAATTTTTGCCCGTAATTTCGCTTATTTCTATATGTCGTAGCTCCAACCATCGTCACGCAGTGACCTAATCATGTCCCTGTAATCGGCAAATACGTACTCAACGGCACTCCAGAAGTCCGGTGAATGATCCATATACATAAGATGACACATCTCGTGCACGATCACATAGTCGGTCACATCCGTATCCGCTGCGATAAGCTTGACGTTTAAGTTGATATGACCCTTTACGGAACAGCTTCCCCACCTGCTTTTCATGGTTTTTATGCTAAGGCCCGTGTATTGTCTGAGCTTTATGCCCTTTTTTTCCGAATACGCGGTGATCACCGGCATATATGCTTCTATTCTCTCATTTGCATATTCCTTCAGTTTCTTATACCACAGTTTTTTTAAAAGCTCCCTTACATGCTCCTGCGAAACATCGGTTGTCCATACATGTATGATGCTGCCGCTCTCAGATTCCCTTACTCTGTCTTTTTCAGCGCTTTCCACAAGCAGGAGATAATCTTTTCCCAGACAGCGGCAGATATCGCCGTTTCCAAAGCTTTTCTTTTTTAGTTTCGATCTTTCCTTTGCAAGGGTCACCTTGTCATATATCCAATTTGCCCTGTCTGATACGAAAGCCTTTATCTCCCGGTTACTCACCCATCCCGGTGCCTTTACGGTGACAGAGCCGTCCTCTTTTACCCTGACAGACAGGGTCTTTCGCCTTTGTTTCAGGCATTCATATTCTATTTCAGTACCGTTTACGATGATGTGATCCTTCATAATATTTTGATTTTTGATTGTTAAACAGTTTTATTTGTTGTATTATATATATTGAATAAATTTGAGCAGGTAAACAGTTCTTAATTGGTTGTTTTTACCATGATTTATTCATAATCTTCAATATAGTCAGGAGACCCTATTATGTTAGCTACACTGATTCCCTTATTTGACGAGAACATGGCCGTTAAAGCCTATTCTCTGTTTACGCAGAAGAAGAATTATCTGTTGAATCCCAGCTTTCTCGGCACGGGAATAAACGATGGCGCGGGATCGATCACCGGTCTTGAGATCATCAACAGTATCGGAATAGATAATCTTACCTCCAACTGCGATATCTTTGTTCCGCTCACACCGATCTCACTGTTTGCCGATGTCGAAAACCAGTGTTATGCACCGGCAAAAAGAATCGTCCTTTTGATAGACAATTCGGTGCAGCCCAAACCGTTAAATATCGAGCGTATCAAGGAACTCAAATCCAAAGGTTACAAATTCGCCATCCGTAAACTCCATGTTTCCGATTTTGACGAGTACAAGGATATCATGGGCTTAATGGATTTTATAATCCTTGATCACAAGAAGATCGTTATCTCAAAGGCAAAGATCTTCTTTACAAAGCTCTATCCCAATATAAAGCTGGTAGCCGGAAACCTCGCAAGCCAGGAGATCTTTGATTCCTTAAAGCGCGAGGGCGGATATCATCTGTATGAAGGCGAGTTCTACAGAACTCCCATAACAAAGGGTGATACCCAGATAGCTCCCGTAAAGGTCAACTATATTGAATTACTTAACATCATCAACAATCCTGATTTCGAGCTTACTCAGGCAGCTGATATCATTTCCCGTGATACGGCTCTTACGATCTCACTGCTTGAGATGGTCAACAGGATGACCGTCAATTCCAAGATATCAAACATCAGGCAGGCAGCTGCCCTGCTTGGACAGCGTGAGCTGAAAAAATGGATATCCACCGCTGTTACGAAGCAGCTCTGTGAGGATAAGCCCAGTGAGGTTGCAAGACTCTCAATGCTCAGAGCCAAGTTCTCCGAGAACCTTGCTCCGATATTCGGACTTGCCATGCGCGATCAGGATCTGTTCATGCTTGGACTGTTCTCCTGTCTTGACATAATCCTCAACAAGCCCATGAAGGAAGCTCTTTCAATGCTCAATGTCAGCAAGGACATTGCAGATGCCCTCATTGACAGAAAGGGCAGTCTCGCTGCAGTATATTCCTTCATCCTGAATTACGAAAATGCCCATTGGGTAGAAATAGATCGAATAAGCATTCTTGATGATCTGGATATGGATGCGATATATGACGCATATATCCAGTCGCTTAAGTGGTACAGAGACCTGTTCTTCTAAGGAAATCGTTTTAATAAACGTTTCCTTAAGAAACTGCTGCCCACTGCAACATAAAGAGAAGCACCGTTACCGGTGCTTCCTTTTATTTATGGCTGTTAAGCTCCCATTCCGGTATCACAAGCTTTGCATTCTGCTTCCTTATGGCCCACTGAACCTGTCTTATCTTCTTTTTTATAAAATCCGGAAAATGATCTGTCACAAACTGCTTTATCTTCTTGTCAAAAAGCTGCATCTTCATCTGGGTCTCTGTCGGAACCTTTCCTCTGTGCACCTCTTTTATCTTAACGGCTTCGACGAAGGTATCATATACATTGACCGAGGAAACCCCGTCTTTTGACACAATGCAGACTATCTGGCCCGTATCCTGAAAATGAAAACCCTTTCTGTACATGGAGAGCATAAAATCATAATCCGCACCTATCTTAAGATCTGTATTAAAAGGGTATCTGTTTATCAGCTCCCTGTTTACAAAGGCCGACTGGTGGGAAAACGGCATTCTCTCCGCTATCGCATTTATGTTTTTGCGAAACTTGTAATAATGCCCGTATTCATACTCTACGGCATCTCCGTATATTATCGCGGCGTTGGGATATTTATTGTCACGGAAGATGTCGGAAAGAGTGGTTGCTGCGTAAAAACAGTCACCTGCGTTCATGAAATTGATCCATCTTCCGAGCGAATGTTTAACGGCTATGTTCATTCCGTCATAGATCCCCTCATCCTTTTCCGAATAGACCCTGACAGGTATGCCCTTTTGTTCAAATTTCGGCTTATACTCTTCTATCAGTAAAAGAGTGTTATCCTTAGAGGCCGCATCCTTTATGATATATTCGAAATTGTTGAAATCCTGGTTCAGCACGGATTCCATTGTCTTTATGATATCTTTTTCCGCATTAAAGCAAACGGTTATGACCGTTACCAGATATTTATTGTCCATTATCCTGCTCTTCTGCTTCCTTCTCTCTCAGATCTTCCTTGTAATCCATCCTTCTGACCCTGTACTGGATGTCTTCCAAAAGCTTCCTGTTATTAGCTATGACATCAGCCTGCAGTCCGACTATAAAGGTCATGAAACCAAGCATGATGAGCGTGCTCGCAAATATCAGAGACTGAACATGACCGTTTCCGTATCCCTGGAAGAAATATGCCAAAAACCTTATCATGATCACTACGCCGATAGTAAAAGGGATCAGACCGAGGATGGAAAAAAAGGTTAACGGCCTGTACATCATAAATGCCCTTATTATCGTGATCATCGATCTCTTTATGTAAGCGCCCATGCTGCTGAAGAGCCTGGATTTTCTGAGCTCTCCGTTGGTCCTTACCGGAACCGAGGTTATCGCCATATTGTTTCTTCCGGCCTGAACTATTGTTTCCAGGGTATAGGTATAGTTGTTCATCACATTTAAATGAATGGCCGCATCCCTGGAAAAAGCCCTGAATCCGCTCGGAGCATCCGGTATATCAGTATTGGAAGCCACCCTTACCACATAGCTTCCGAAATGCTGCAGCTTTTTCTTTAAGGGTGAAAAATGTTCTGTGTTGTCGATAGGTCTCTCACCTATGACGATCTCTGCCTTGCCGTCAAGTATGGGCTTTATGAGCTTTTCGATATCCTTGCCGCAGTACTGGTTATCAGCATCCGTGTTTACGATGATATCGGCTCCGTTTCTCAAGCAGGCATCGATCCCTGCCATAAACCCCTTTGCAAGCCCCTTGTTTCTCTTAAAGCTCACAATATAATCAACGCCCCAGTTTCTTGCAACCTCCACGGTATTGTCAACAGAGCCGTCATTTATGATCAGATATTCGATGCAGTCTATCCCGTCGATATGCTTTGGAAGCTCATTTAATGCTATCTCCAGTGTTTCAGCCTCATTAAGGCACGGGATCTGTATAATGAGTTTCATTGCCTATTCCTCTTCCCTTGAAATATAAATAGGTCTCTTCTTGGTCTCCATATATGCTTTGGCAAGGTATTCGCCTATGACACCCATGCAGAACAGCTGTATGCCTCCGATGAACACAAAGATACACACCATTGAAGGCCAGCCGCTCGTAGGATCTCCGAAAACAAGCGTCCTTATCACGATAAAGATGATCAGTACAAACGCTATCAGGGTAAACAGAAGTCCCAGCATTGCCGCAAATGCAAGCGGGGTAGTGGAAAATGCCACAATACCCTCTATCGAATACAAAAGCAGCTTCCAGAACGACCACTTGGTCTCTCCGGCAACCCTTTCGACATTTTCATATTCAAACCATTTGGTCTTAAAGCCGACCCAGCCGTATATTCCCTTTGTAAAACGGTTGACTTCCTTCATCGAAAGTATCGCATCAACCATTTTCCTGGTCATTATCCGGTAGTCTCTTGCCCCGTCAACGATCTCTGTCTTTGAAAGCCTGTTTATGAGCCTGTAAAAACGTCTGGCAAAAAAAGACCTGATGACCGGTTCACCTTTTCTGGTAACCCTTCTCGTAGCCGCCGAATCATAACCTTCCTTTGTAACGGCTCTGTACATATCGGGAAGAAGAGCGGGCGGATCCTGAAGATCGGCATCCATGATCACCGCATAATCACCTTTGGAATGCTCAAGTCCCGCATATATGGCCGCTTCTTTTCCGAAATTTCTGGAAAAAGAAACGTAATGAACGTCATCATCCGTTTCCCTGAGCTTTTTTACGACCGAAAGAGTATCGTCACGTGAGCCGTCGTCTACAAATATAAGCTCTGTCACAAGTCCCGGATCTTCCGATCTCAGTACCTGTGAAGCTTTTTTTATCTCATCATAAAAGAAGGGAACAGCCTGTTCTTCATTGTAACAGGGCACTATTATCGACAATAGACTCATCCTTCGTCCTCTTTTATCCTTAAAATATCGTATACATCAGCTGCCGGCGGATCCGTAAGCACAAAAAGCTCCTGTTTGGAATGAGGTGCCGACTCCATTTCGTTTCCGTCTGCATCCTTTATTGAGATGACCTTTGCAGGAACATTTCTTCCGTCCGGCTTCATGATCTCTATTATATCATCTACACAGAACTTGTTCCTCTGTCTGGTAAAAAACCTGTCTCCCTCTTTTGAATACACCATCCCGAGATAGGTATATTCCTTTATGTAGGTGTTGTTATCATATATCTGCGCATCCTCTGAAGGCTTTCCGTAATAGAATCCGGTAGTGAACTGCCTGTAGGTGCATTTTGATATCTCACTTAAGTACCAGTCCATGTTCGATCTGTACTTTTCTTCCGATTCGAATAGATCATCTATCGCTTTTCTGTAGGTTCTGGCAACCGTTGCAACAGACAGGGCGGTCTTCATGCGTCCCTCGATCTTAAAGCTTTCGATGCCTGCCGCTAGCATATCCGGAATATGCTCTATCATGCACAGGTCTTTTGAATTGAATATATAAGTCCCCCTGTCGTTCTCATATACGGGAAAATACTCTCCGGGTCTCTTTTCTTCCATAAGAGTATATTTCCACCTGCAGGGGTGAGTGCATTCTCCGTTGTTTGCATCCCTTCCCGTAAGGAAATTGCTTAACAGGCATCTTCCCGAATATGAAATGCACATGGCACCGTGTATAAAGCATTCTATCTCAAGGTCTTTTGGGATATGATCCCGTATCTCCCTTATTTCCGAAAGCGACAGCTCCCTTGCGGCAACCACCCTCTTTGCACCCTGTTTATACCAGAAATCATAGGTAAGGTAATTCGTGTTGTTTGCCTGTGTGCTTATGTGTATGTCAATACCGGGGCAGTACTCCCTTGCAAGCATAAACATACCGGGATCGGCTATGATGAGCGCATCGGGAGACAGGGCCGAAAGCTCCTTAAAATACTCCTTTGCACCGGACAGGTCACCGTTGTGTGCAAGGATGTTTGCCGTCACATGCACCTTTGCCCCGTGGCTGTGCGCAAACTCTATGCCCTCAGCCATCTCGTCTTTATCGAAATTCTTTGCTTTTGCTCTTAATCCGAAGGCTTCTCCGCCGATATACACCGCATCGGCTCCGAATACCACCGCAGTCTTTAATACTTCAAGACTTCCAGCAGGGATCAAAAGCTCAGGTTTTTTCTGCTTGGTAGAATTCATATGACAATTACCGTAAGTCACATATCCTGCATGTTTACATGCTTTACGCTTATGGTCATTCCGTCCGCAACAGGCAGTATGTCAGTCACAAGAGCTTCATTATGCGTAAGCGCATACAGATACTCCCTCATCCTTGAATGGATGGTCCTGTTGCGTCTGGTAACGGCAAATCTCGATTCCAT
>JAILPG010000193.1 GCA_024699595.1 Lachnospiraceae bacterium
CCTGCTGCAAGACCTTCTGTTAAGAAGTCTGAGCCTACCCATGAAACATACTTGTCAGAATCTTCGATAGTACGGTCGATAACGATTACAGGGATTCCTGCTTCTTCGCACTCGGTAAGTACTGTATCCCAACCTGTTGAAACGATGGGGTCGATGATGATGTAGTCAACATCCTGCTCAATGAAGGATCTAACTGCCTCGAGCTGAGCTGCTGAATCGTTGTCGCAGTCAACGAAGCTTAAGCTGTATCCGTTTGCCTCACTGAAAACGTCCTGAGCTGACTTTGTGGATGCTGTACGCCAGTCTGACTCATGTCCAACCTGAGCAAAACCTACGCTGATAAGTCCGCCTTCTGACTCTGTGGGCTCTGTAGCTTCAGTAGTATCTGCAGTATCCGTAGCCTCTGTGGTGTCCTCGGTTGTTGCAGGCTCTGTTGTAGCCGGAGCTGTTGCTGTTGTTGCGCAGGCCATAAGTCCAAGTGCCATGGCTGCTGCTAAGATCGTTGCTAAAACTTTTCTTTTCATTTTTAACCTCCCGTTTATTTGTTGATAAACAACATTGATGTTAACATCCTACCCTCTCTTTTTTGATAAATCCATTCATTAAAATCCCGAGGAGGTTAAATTTTTTATAAACAGCTTTTCCTGCTTTTGCTTTTTTACAAAAAAGGTTTGTTTTTTTATTATGTGGGGGTGATCATTCTATGACATGGGGCAGCAGAATGCTTACGGTAGTTCCCTCTTCATAAACACTCTCTATGCTGAGACCGTAATCCTGCCCGAAATTGAGCTTGATCCTCTCGTTTACGTTATATAAGCCGTATATATCCGATTCCGAAGGAGCTTTGTTTTTTATTCCCTCAGTTACCTGAGCAAGTCTGTCCTCCTTCATCCCTATACCGTTATCCTTTATCAATATGCGGAAATCATTTTCGTTATCCTCAGACCCGATGACTATCCTTCCCTGTCTTCTCTTATTCTTGATGCCGTGATAGATGGCATTCTCCACAAGAGGCTGCAGAGTGATCTTCGGTATCATGTAATTCATGATGCTCTCTTCAATATCTATCTCATATTTTAATATGTCCTGATACCTGATCTGCTGGATCTCAAGATAGCTCCTGACGTGCGCTATCTCCTCCCTGACAGTTACGATATCCCTGCCCTGATTAAGCGAGGTCCTGAAGAATTCCGACAGGCTTCCGACCATTTTTACTACCTGTTTCTGGTTTCCGGCCTCTGCAGACCATACTATGGCATCAAGGGTGTTATACAGAAAATGAGGATTGATCTGTGACTGAAGCAGTTCAAACTCGGCTTTTCTGAGTCTTGCCTGATCGGATTTCTCTTTTTCCAAAAGATCATTTATCTTATCTATCATGGTGTTTAAGGACTCGCTTAACACCTTAAGATCCTTACCGCTCTGTACATCGGCCCTTACGGTAAGATCACCCTTTGCAACCTGATCCGTCACACCTGTAAGCGTCCTTATAGGCCTGGTGATACTTAGGGGAATATAATAGGAAAGCAGGGCAAGAATCACAAAGATCAGGACAGAAGCGATAACACCGCCTCTTACAAGGGTCAGGTAGGTTTTCTGGTTCTCTACCCTTGCAAGCTGCAGATCCTTTACTTCGTAATATATGTATTCCTGGATCGTATCGTTTAACAGCTCCGTAACGATCTGAACGTCATTCTCCCAAATCTCAATGTTGTCATCGTATTTTTCATCATCAATGAGGTTTTCTTCGATCCTCTCCTTATAGGTACGCAGATTGGTGATATATCTTATCGCGCTCTCAAGTCTTTTGTTGTTTTCCTTGGACGCGGTAAGATCCATAAGCTTTATTACGATATCCTCGGCATTTATGAGCATCTCATCCATCGGGGATTCCTCTGCCGATTTATTGCCTACGATCAGAAGATAGGTCTCATAATCATAGTCTTTCTTAAAATCAAGACTGAATTCACTGGCCTGTGCGAGTGAATTGATCATAACCTCATATCTGCTGTTTGATTTACGCATTGTAACAAGCATTACGATACTAAGAAGCAGCATCGGAAGCAGTATGAGTACATATGAATATCTGATCTTGGCTGCCAGATTGGTGCCGTCGATCATTTTCCGGACTTTTTTGATCATTCGGATTACCTTTCTATTTTCCTTCCCTGTACTGGGTCGGAGTCACACCCTGTGTTTTTTTGAAAAGATAGGAAAAATAATGCGGATCCTTATAACCCACGAGGACACTTATCTCGCTGCTCTTCTTGGAGGTGCATTTTAAAAGCTCTTTTGCCTTGTTCATCCTGAAATCGGTAAGATACTTGATGAACGGCTGTCCTGTCTGCTGTGAAAAGATCATGCTTAAGTAATTCGGTGAGAAATTGACATGATCAGCGGCGGTATTAAGAGACAGCTCCTCGTTTGCATATTCTCTGTCGATAAAGGTCACTATCTCCTTAACTACATCACGGTGTCTGTTCTGGGATATCTCATCCCTTAAACCGATACACTTTTTGATGTTCTTTATGATATACTCCATACCTCCCTGTGTGTTCTGAAGGATCCCGGGAGATGCGTCCACACTTTCTATAAGCTTTTTATCCCCGTCCATTTCCGATACAAAATCAACCATACAGAAATAGGTGTCCATCACTATATACTGTCTGAACACGGCAGAGTCGGTGATATTGGAACCAAGCTCCTTAAAAAACTCTTCCACAAAGAATTCCGTCTCTTCCACTTCACCGGTCCTTAAGAATTCCCTGATCTTCTCCCTGTCAAATCTCTTGGTGTCTATCTCATTAAGACTTACCCCCTTATCGTCCGCAACAGCACCGTTTGCAAGTTCATTGCAGCTTAAGATCCTGTTTTCATCTATCAGATATCTGTGAGCAAAGGCACGGCTTGCGCTCTCAAAGCTTACCGGCACGTCGGAGAGTCTTTCCACAGTTTCACCTATACCGGCAAAATAACGGATATTGCGGTAATCAGATACTATGCCCACTACTTTTTCCATGAATCCGTCAATACAGTCCTTTAATACTTCCCTCTGATCAGACTTAAATAGAAACGCTTTTCCTTCAATATTCCTGTCAAAACAGATAACCTCCGGATATTCCGCAGTTAAGTCTCTTATCCTCTCATCGATCTCAATTATCCTGTTTGAATGCTCCTTTCTGCTGTGATCCGTGGTAAAGGCCACAAACAGTACGATACAGTACATGGCGGCGGGAAGATCGATATCAAGCTCCATGGCTTTTTCTATAAGCTCTCCCGGCTGCATGCTCCTTCCGACTAGGAGTGAAAAGAATTCTTTCCTGTCGTTTAGGTTCTTTTCCTCCATTTCTTTTCTGTACTGTTCCTTAAGCTTTTCTTCCTTATGCTTCTCCTCTATGCTGTCCCTTATCTTGTCGATCTCTTTTATAAGATCATCCCCGCTTATGGGCTTTAACAGATAATCTGATATACCTATGTTGATGGCTTCCTTGGCATATTCAAACTCTCCGTAGCCTGTAAGGAGTATTATCTCAATAGAAGGAAACTCCTTTTTTATCAGCCTGCTGAGCTCAAGTCCGTCCATGAACGGCATCTTTATATCAGTGATGACTATATCGGGCTTAAGCTTCTGTATAAGTGGATAAGCCTGTTCTCCGTCACTGGCCTCTCCGCAGAACTCATAGCCCTTTGCCTTCCAGTCAATGTTATTCTTTATGCCTTCTCTTACAACATACTCATCCTCTGCCAAAAAAACCTTCGGGATGAATGCACCGCTTTTTTCCATAACCGATCTCCAAATAAAATACTCTATTCTGCAGTTTCTGCGATCTCTTCCGATCCTTCCTCTTTCGTTACGGCTTCCTCTGCTTCCTCAATATGTCCGTCCCTGTACATTGAAAACTTACCCATGGGGTAAGCCGCAAGATTTCCGAGGATGCTCCGGCTGTCGGCTTTATCAAGAAGCTGCTTTCTCGCCTGCGTTATCTCTTTTTCCGTCTTATGCTTGGATGGACCTCCCACACAGCCGCCCGGGCACATCATACCCTCTATGAAATCTTCTTCCAGTCTTCCTATCTTAAGCATCTGCAGTGCAGTCCTGCATTCCGTTCCTCCCGCACACTGCTTTAACCTGATATCGTGCGTATCGATCCCTCTCTCCTGCATGCATTCGATAACTGCGGCTGCGACTCCTCCGGAGTTTGCAAATCTCTTTCCGTAGATGGATGCCTTCTGGTAGCTCTCCGAAACAGGCTTTAATTCCACACCCTTTGAGCGAAGCAGTGCCCTGAACTCTCCGTAGGTCATAACATAATCGGCATTATCGGGGATCGATAAGTCCTGGGACTCTGCTTTTTTTGCAATACAGGGTCCGACAAATACCGTTACGCAGCCGGGGTACATATATTTAAGCAGCCTTGACACCGCAACCATTGGTGATACGGTATTTGACTTGTTCTTCTCATATATCTCGGGGAACTGGTTTTTCAGCATGTTTATAAATGCCGGGCAGCAGGAGGTGGTCATTTTCCTGCCCTCAGAAAATGCTTCTGCCCATTCTGCCGCCTCATAGGCAGCAGTCATATCCCCTCCGAGTCCGACCTCTATCATGTCATCAAAGCCAAGCTCTTTAAGACCTTCCCTTAGGGATCCCATGGTGATATCGGGACCGAACTGCCCTTCCGTCGCGGGCGCGCACATTGCAATGACTTTCTTTCCGGCCTGGATCGCTCTTATAATATGCACTAAATAGGACTTTGAAGATATTGCTCCAAAAGGACAGGCATGTATGCAATGACCGCACTGTATGCATTTTGACTCATCTATGGCGCAGATCCCGTATTCATCATAGGTTATCGCATCAACGGGACAGGCTTTCTTGCAGGGACGGGTAAGATGGGCGATGGCGCCGTACGGGCAGGCCTCCGCACACATACCGCATTCCTTACACTTGGCCGGATCTATATGGGTCCTGTCATGGCCCACTGTGATGGCGCCAAATCTGCAGGAATTGTAACAGGCCTGACCCATACACAGCCTGCAGTTATCGGTGACGTTATATGAGGATATCGGGCATTCCTCACATGCAGGGGCCAGTACCTGGATCACGCTTTTTGAATCATCTCCCGGTGTCGGACACAATCCCATCGCAAGCCTTATACGCTGACGTACAAGCTCTCTTTCCTTATAGATGCAGCATCTTGCATAAGGAAGCGGACCGGGGATCATCTTCATAACGATCTCCTCCTTAACTTCCTCCGTTATCTCACCCTGCCAGGCTGCTCTTGCAACTTCTTCTATTATCTGGTGTTTTATTCTTATGATACCCTGATCGTTAGTAACCATAGGCTCCTCCAAAGATTATATGATGTCGGGGTTAAAAGATTTACGACTCTCTCGCATTCCGTATTCGATTATACTATAATCATTTAAGCAGTGCCACAGACAGCCTGCGAAAGTAAATGTCAGGAATGAGCGGACAGCATGACAGAGATAAATACCGGACAGACAGAACACATAGATATGCTGAAAGATTTTCTCGGAGAAGAGAGGATCAAAAACATCATATGCCTAGAAAGCACCGGATCGACCAATCTCTTTTTAAAGGATCTCAGTAAAGACTCCGCCACACAAGGAACGGTTGTGATCGCAGATGAGCAGACAAAGGGCAGGGGGCGGCTTGGAAGATCCTTTGAATCACCAAAGGATAAGGGGCTTTACATGTCCTACCTTATGAAACCGAAGGTTTCTGCTGAAAATGCGGTCCGGATCACGGCATGGACAGCCGTCGCGGTATGCAATGCCGTAAAGACTGTCTGTAAAGCAGATCCCGGCATTAAATGGGTGAATGACCTTATCTTATCAGGAAAAAAATTCTGCGGGATCCTGTGCGAAATGTCCTTAGGTGAAAAAAAAGGGCAGATAAGCGATGTGATAGCAGGTATCGGAATAAACGTAAACGGTGATATAAACGATCTCTCGGAGGATATACGTTACAAAGCCACCTCCCTTAAAGCAGAAACAGGCAGGGCACAGGACAGGATAAGGCTTGCTGCTGAAATAATAAAAGAGCTCGACAGTATGTGCTTAAGATCTTCCGGCAAAACGGAGGATTACCTTAAAGCCTACAAAAAATACAGCATAATGCAGGATAAGGAAGTATATGTAAGAAAGACCGAAGCCATACGGGGCGATAATGATCTGATAAGAGATCCGGGAAAGGATGATCTGCTCAAACACGCACATGTGATCGGAATAAATGATGACTTTTCACTTCTGGTAAGGTATGATGACGGGAGTACTGAAAGCCTTGATTCAGGAGAGGTGAGCATCAGAGGGATGCACGGATATATATGAAGGTATCACAGGATGTAAGAGATGCAATAGAATACAGGTTCACTCTAAGGGAATGCCTCATAGGTGACAAAGCCTTTTACAGGAAGGTCATCATGGTAGTGCTGCCCATGATAGTACAGAACACGCTTACAAACATAGTAAGTCTCCTTGATAATATCATGGTGGGACAGACGGGTACCCTGCAGATGTCGGCTGTTGCCATAGTCAACCAGCTGTTTTTTGTGTATCTCTTATGCGTTGTGGGTGCCATTGCAGGTTCAGGTATATACGGAACACAGTTTTACGGCAAGGGGGATATGGAAGGAGTCAGGATCACCCTGAGGTTTAAGTTTGCCGTAGGCCTTCTGCTTACTCTTATCTGTGTATGCATACTCTTATTATTCGGAAAAGATCTGATAGGCCTGTATATCTCGAGCGATACGAGTGCAAAGGATGCGGCTGATACGGTCAATTATGCGCTGTCATACATGCATATAATGCTCATAGGACTCTTTCCCTTCAGCTTAACCCTCGGATTTGCGGGAACCATGAGGGAGACAGGCCAGACCGTGCTTCCCATGAAGGCGAGTATGACGGCAATGGTTATCAATTTTATATTCAATTACCTGCTGATATTCGGAAATTTTGGCTTTCCAAAGCTTGGAGTGCAGGGTGCAGCGATCGCAACGGTGATATCCCGCTTCTGCGAACTGTCGATCATCATACTGGGAACAGTCAGGAAAACAGACAAGTATCCTTTTCTTAAGGGACTTCTGTCTCACTTCGTGATACCGAAAAATATGGTGTGGCCGATACTGTCAAAGACCCTGCCCCTGTTTTTTAACGAGACTCTGTGGTCAATGGCTCAGGCTGTTTTACTGCAATGTTATTCTGTAAGGGGAATAAGCGTTATAGCTGCGATCAATATCTCAAACACGGTGTCTCAGATATTTAATGAGGTATTCTTGTCGATAGGCTTTTCTACCTCGATCGTAGTCGGACAGGAACTTGGTGCAAACAGACTTGTAAATGCCAGGAGATCTGCATACCGCATGATAACCTTAAGCCTTGCAAGCACTCTTATCATGGGTACATTACTGTTTGTTTTCGCACCCGCTATCCCGAGATTCTATAATACCGGAGCTGACATAAGGCTTCTTGCATCCTATTTTATAAGGGTGGTAGCTCTTGTGATGCCGATAAATGCCCTTGCAAATATCCTGTATTTTATCATCCGCTCCGGTGGAAGGACTTTCATCACGTTCCTGTTTGACAGCTGTTTTTCCTGGGGTGTGAGCGTACTTGCGGCATTTTTGCTCACCCGTTACACTGATCTTCCCATTCTTCCGATCTATATAACCGTATGTACGCTTGATATCCTGAAATGCGTCATAGGATCGATAATGATGAAAAAGGGTATATGGGTAAGGAATATAGTAAAGGATTAGCAAAAACAGCTCTTTACTATCTCTATGATCTTTTCCTGATCTTCTGGCTTCATGTTTATGTCACTTGGCAGGCACAGGCCTCTTTCAAAGATATCCATGCCGACATCTGAGAGCACTCCCTCATCGATGTAGGCGTTGCTTCTTGCCCTTGCCCATCCGTCCTTGTTGACAAAAGGATTGTTTCTGTATATGGGCTGCATGTGCATCGGCTTCCATATGGGACGTCCTTCGGCATTTAATGATGAGAGCGTATTTAAGATCTCCGTCGGACAGCTCTTTCCCTTTTCAGGGATATACAGAGCCTTTTTCTCATCTCTGACCTGCCTGCACATTGCCTCTTTTTCTATCAGGATACAGCTTAACCAGTAATTAGGCTTGGAGTTTTCTTTATCGAATGGATTCATGCTTACGGGAAGATCCTTAAATCCTTCCCTGTATCTTTCATATATCTCTTTTTTCTGAGCGATATGCTCATCAAGATGCTTAAACTGCCCCCTTGCTATACCGGCTATGATATTGCTGATCCTGTAATTATATCCAAGCTCCTCATGCTGATACCAGGGTGCATCCTCTCTGGCCTGGGTAGAGAGCTTTCTTGCCTTATCGGCATCCTCTCCCGATTCAGTAAGCAGCATACCGCCTGAAGATCCTGTTATTATCTTGTTGCCGTTAAATGAGATGATATTGTAGTCTCCAAAGGTTCCGGTCATCTTTCCGTTACAGGATGCCCCAAGAGATTCCGCCGCATCCTCAATAAGAAGAGCACCGTGATCATCACATATCTTTCTAATAAGAGGAAGCTTTGCCGGAGTCCCGTAGAGATTTGCAAGGACCACAAGCTTAACATCGGGGAAGATCTCAAAAGCCTTTGAAAGTGAGACCGGATCCATATTCCAGGTATCGTATTCCGTATCTATAAGTACTGGCTCCCCGCCCTCATAGACTACCGGATTTACCGTAGCATCAAAGGTCACGTCAGAGCAGAATACTCTCTTTCCCGCAAGGGAGGCACCGGGTCTTCCTCCTCTGTAAAGTCTCTCCCCCGCAAGCTTTATCGCAAGATGCAGCGATGCTGTACCCGTTGCCAAAGCTACCGCATGTTTGCATCCGAGATAAGAGGCAGCTGTCTCCTCTAAAGCGTTTACATTGTCTCCCGCAGTGGTTATCCAGTTTTTGTCGAAAGCATCCTTAATATATTCAAGCTCCTCCCCGTGCATTTTGGGAGTTGCAAGAAATACCTTTTTTTCAAATGCCGCAAACTTATCCTTATCAGTAAACATCCGATCATCTCCTGTTGAATATTTAGTGCTCATCAGTGGCTGTTTATATCAGCCGGCAATAATTGTATATCCTGTCACATTTGCGTGTCAATCATAGTGGGTACCCTGTGGGGGGACCCGGATCACACATGCAAAACGGCAGTGCTTCCGCCCATTTTGTTCTTTTTAACGATTATCTGGTCATCGATCTTTTCCTTTAACTCTGAGACATGAGATATGATGCCCACAAGCCTGTTTCCGTCAGTCAGCGAGCAAAGCGCGTTGTAGGCAAGCTCGAGTGCATCAGAGTCAAGAGAACCGAATCCCTCATCCACAAAGAGTGTATCTACCTGAATGCCTCCGGCTGATGACTGTATCTCCTCCGACAGACCCAGAGCAAGCGACAGCGCTGCCATAAAGGATTCTCCTCCGGAAAGAGTCTTCACACTCCTTTCCGAGCCGTTGTAATGATCGATAACTCCAAGCTCCAAGCCTCTCTGTCCTCTTATGCTCTCCGCCTCTTCGATCCGCTTTAGTTCGTACTGTGCGCCTGACATTTTTAAAAGTCTTATGTTTGCCCTGCTTATTATCCTGTCAAAATATGTCATCTGGACATAAGTCTCAAGCATTATCTTTTCTTTGCCCTTTAATTTCCCGTTAGCGGTATCCGAAAGAGCCGTGATCTTTATAAGCAGGCTGTTTGTTTCCGAAAGCTCCTCTATCTTCTGTTTCAGATTTTCCTTTATTCTGTCATTTGCATCTGTTGCGGATGAAAGCTCCTGAAGGCTTTTTAAGACTGTTTCTCTTCTTTTTGTAAGCTCTTCCCTTTTTTGCTTTTCCATGTCAGGATCGGTCTGTGAAGCATCCTTAAGAGAATTCTTATAGCCCTCGGCCTGGCCTTTTAAGCCGTTTAAGGCCTCAAGCTTCTTATTATAGGCTTCCAAAGCCCCGTTATGATCTTTTTCAAGGCTTTCGCATTTTTCCTTAAATTCATTTATCTTATCAAGCGCTTCTTTCCTGCTTTCGTATTCAAGCCCCGCTATGAGTTTTTCCCTGCTCTTAATGCTTTCTGAAAGCCTTGAAGCTCTTACTGCCGACCTTTCCTTAATGTCTGTCAGTTTCTTTTTATTATCCTCAAGCACTTCTTCTGCTTCAGGAATGATACGTCCTAATTCTTCCTCTCTCTCGCTGTTTTTTTCAGCCTCTCTGATCAGGGCATTAAGATCGTCACTTTCTTTTTTAAGGAGCTCTCTTACCGCCTCCGCATTTTCAATCTCATCTTTGTCAGAAATAACCGTGCCGTATTTCGGATTTTCCTTTACAAGCCTGTTATAGAGCTTGTCCTTATCGGAGATCATAAGTGTCAGTGCGCTTCTTAACTCGCTTATGTGTTCTGAGGTTTCATGAACACGTTTTCTCGCTTTTTCGGATGAATCCTTTGCCTTTTTAAGCTCTGCATCGGTAGGAAGCTCTTCTGAGCATACCGCAGGCTTTGGATGTGTCTTTGATCCGCATACCGGACAGCACTCCCCGTCCTTTAAGGTTTGTGCAAGGATCCCTGCCTGACCATTTCTGTATTTTTCGTCAAGCTCCTCATATCTGTCATTGAGACTCTTAAAATCCGCCTCTTCGTTCTCATAATCCTTAAGGATCCCTTTTAGCTCTTCTTCCTTTTCTTTTATCTTATCGATCCTCTCGATCAGATCATCAATATCTTTTATCTCACCGTCAGTTTTATCCTTCTTTAATACCGATGTATCCTTATCGGTTTTTAACTTCTTAAGCTTCTCTTCTTCTTCCTTAAGTGAAAAGATCTCTGCTTCCTTTTTTTCCGAGTCGGCTGAAAGCTTCTCTGCTTCAGCCTTTTCAAGCTCATCCTCTTCAGTGAGCTTCCGTATCTGTGTATCAAGGCTTACAAGCTCATCATAATCCTCAAGCTTTGACTCGGTAAACGCTATCTGTTTTGACAGTTTTTCCTTATCTTTTAAGCTCTCCTTTTTTTCATTAAGTGTTTCCAAAGTTTCCTTAAGTTCTGTTTCCGTTTTCTTTAGATTTTCTTCCGTCTCATCCAGAGCTTCTCTTATCTTCTTTATGTTTTCAGCCTTACCGATGAGCTTGTTTAACTGTTCTATCTCCTTGTCAAGATCACCGTTTTCCTCTGTCAGGCTCTCTTTTTTGCATCTGTATTTTTCTGACAGTTCTTCCGTAAGCTCGATTACGGCTTCAAGAGTCAGTTCACCGTTTCTTGCCTTCTGTACGGTTTCTGACAGCTCCTCGTCCTGTATACAGACTATCCCGGCTATGTACTGATCTATGCTCTTTTTTATATCATCCGCCCGCTCCGATATACTCTTTCTCTCTGCTTCAAGATCATTCTGCAGCATCTGATAATAGGAGGTTTTAAACAGATTCCTGAATATGTCCTGTCTGGTCTTGGTATCAGCGAGAAGAAGCTTTAAAAAATCGCCCTGGGCGAGCATGGATATCTGCATGAACTGGCTTCTGTTCATCCCGAGAAGCTCCGTAACTGCTTTTGACACCTCCGTGTAACCCGTGGCAATGACAGATCCGTCCGCAGTATAGAATTCTGCATTCTGGACCTGCTTTGCAAGTCCGCTTCCGCGCTTTGATGCTCTCATGTATTCGGGGTTTCTGCGGACGACATACTCTGTTTTTCTGTGCACAAAGGTCATCTCAACCATGGTTTCCGTGTCGTCCGCGGCATATTTTGACCTGAGCATTGAGACTGATCTGTTGTTGCCGCTTGCTTCTCCGAAAAGCACGAAACAGATGGCATCAAATATGGTGGTCTTGCCTGCTCCGGTATCCCCTGTTATCAGATAGAGCCCTCTGTCTCCCAGCTTTTCCATCGGAATGGTCACAGAACCTGCATAAGGGCCGAAGGCGGAAATCTTTAATGATAATGGTCTCATATCGTTTCCTCACTTACTCCAGATGCTGTCTATGCATTTTTCCAGACATTTTCTCTGATCTTCATCCATCTGTGAGTTGTTCTGCATCTCATAAAATTCCGAAAAAAGCTCCGCCGGGGATCTTCTCTCCACATCCTGAAGCGGCTTTAACTCTCTGTTTTCCGAGGTGCGCTTATTATCATAGGATATCTTCATGATGTTTTCATAAATGATGCGAAGCTTCTGCATCACATCCGGAATATCATTCTCATCGGTCAGGACAGCATGGATATAATCCTTTGTATCCATGGATATATAAAAATCTTTTTTGGTAAGCTCAAGATATGAGCCCCTTATGACCTTCATGTCATGAAGAGGCTTAAGTTCTCTTGTTCTTATACTGATATTTCCCTTTTCCCGCATATCGATCACAGTCAGGGATTTGTGATGATCCGCCTCGGAAAAGGAATACTTAAGGGGTGAGCCGGAATACCGTACTGTGTCACGCATTACCTTCTGAGGACCATGCAGATGACCAAGAGCCACATAATCAAAGTCATCAAAAACACTTACATCCACATTATCAAGCCCTCCGACCACAACTTCTTCGGACTCACACCTCTTTGCCCCGGTCACATACTGATGGGCTATGAGTACATTTCTCTCCGTATTATCGATCTCCATTTTTTGGACCGATACTCTCACGGCATCCGTATAATCACTGATCTCCTCATCCGGGAACAGATGTCTTATGACCGAAGGCTTTATGAAGGGCAGCATATGGATATTTACCGGTCCGTGTTCGTCATTCAGCCTGAAGGAAAGCGCATTTCCGTCATAGGAGGGTGAGAGATGGATGCCCGATGCATCGATCAGTCCTCTGTAACTTGAGAGTCTTACTGCGGAATCGTGATTGCCGTTTATTATAAAAGTCTCTATCCTTCTCTTTGCTATGTCAGATAAAAAGACGTCCCAGAGTCTGATCGCATCCTCCCCGGGTATGGTCTTATCATATATATCTCCCGCTATTAACAGAGCATCGGGCTTTTCTTCATCAATTATCTTTATTATCTCTGAAAGAATATATTTCTGATCCTCTGTCATGGGAAACTCATTTACTTTTTTCCCGAGGTGAAGGTCCGACAAGTGGATAAAACGCATTCTGTCATGTCTCCTGTATCATCTTTTTTTCTTTACGGAATAACCGAATCTGCCAAGCTTTTTTCCGAGAGTAAAATATTCCCCGTGTGAATAAGCGATAAGTCCGCACTTTTCAAGTGCAAATCTTCCGTTTTTGTCCATATGGGACTCATCAACAGTGACACCCAAGACCTCTGCCACGAACATGTCATGTGAACCGAGCGACAGGATATTTACAACCCTGCAGTAAATATTTACGGGGCTCTGTTCTATCGCAGGTGTATCCATGAACTTTGATACATATTCCGAAAGTCCCGTTTCCTTAAATTTGTCATGATCCTTTCCTGACTTTACACCGCAGTAATCACAGGCTCTTGCCAACTGTTCGGTGACAAGATTGATCACAAATTCCTTAGTGTCAGAGATTATCCCGTGT
>JAILPG010000214.1 GCA_024699595.1 Lachnospiraceae bacterium
TACATACAGGGAACGGAGCTTGCGATAAAGGTAATGTTAGATGATGATTCAATAGTTGCAACTGACATTAATTCTGAAAAATATGATATCAAGCCGTTAGTAAAATATCTGGAAAGCAGGAAAGGGAAGAAAAATGGTTGAGGAATTAAAGGGACCTGAGGCGGGAAACAAGGCTGTCTTTAAAAATGCAAAGATGCTTGAGGTCGGAAACATAGTGAGCATTGAAAACGGAAAGGAATATATGCTTTCAGAAAGGATATATCACAATGGAAAGCTGTATTTCTATGCTTATGAAGCAGATTCAGACGACAATCTGAAGAATAGCGTGATCATAGAAGGGAGGGTGGTTGATGGAGAGGAATATGTAGTGATTGTTGAGGATATGGAAGTTCAGCAGGAAATTCTCGGGATAATAAAAAATGGAGTTCGCCACCTTAGCAACAGGGAAATAAGGAATCTGGTGGTCCGTGGAATTCTGATTGTTTTATGTGTAGTGTTCTGTTTTATTCTCCCGGTTCGGTATACGTGGCTACCCGGTCTTGCGATTGGCGGTGGCATTGTAATGGTTGGAGCAACTCTGGGTGAACTGGGTAGGGTGAGAAAGATAAACAGGAAAACAGTAAACAATGATGAAGATAAAACCTGGTAAATGAAGCCGTCTACATATGGTAACAGCATGCTCCATCAGAGCAGACATAAGAATAACCTAAGAACTAATAAGTTAACATAATATTGAAATAAGGAGGAACCAAAATGAGTAAGATCAATGATTTTTTGAATGAGGCAGGTGTATTTTTCCTTGCAACCGTGGACAAGGATCAGCCAAAGCTGAGACCCCTTGGTGCACACATGGAGATGGACGGAAAAGAAATATTTGGTGTCGGTGATTTCAAAAATGTATACAAGCAGCTTGTTGCCAATCCGAAATGTGAAATAGTTGCCGCAAAACAGGACGGACACTGGATGCGTTACACGGGAAAGGCCGTGTTTGAAACAGACGGAAAATATGCTGAAGCAATGCTTGACGGAGCACCGCATCTCAGGCAGATCTATAATGATGAAACAGGCAACAAGATGATGTGTTTCCATCTTGAGGATGCTAAAGCTGTTGACATAGCAGTAATGGGTGACGGTGAGGATCTGATGTCATGAACATCCTGATAGACATAGGCGGATCGGGTATTAAGGTTGCAGATTACAGGGATAAGACCATCGGAAAGATAGAGAGCCATAAGAATATTGGCTCTTTTGATGAGTTTGTAAAGCTTATAAAGAAACGTCAGGATAAGGGCCGTCTTAGTAATATCGTAATATCAAGTGCCGGTTTTATTGACCCGGAGAAAGGGAGATTCATTAAGTGCAAGTGCGCTCCCTATCTTGAGGGCGATACGGTCAAGAAGCTGAGTAAGGAGTTTCCGTTTACTAAGATATCAGTTGTAAATGACGGAGAAGCTCATGCCAGAGCTTTACTTGTGCCCTGGAGGGATGTGGAATTCGGAGCGATACATTTTGCCTTTGGTACATCAGTTTCCATGGGTGTGATCAATGATAAAGGAAAGATCATCAGATCCTTAAGCGGAGAGAACTGGGACATCGGAGACTATCTGTTAAGAACAAGGGAAAAACCATATGAAGTATGGTACAAGCTCGGCTCGGATGGCCTCAGAGAGCTTGAGGAAAACTACAGCGATGATCCCTACTACCATTTCGGATTGAGAGCAGGAGGACTGCTTACAAATCTTGCAGTTATATTCAGACCAAGAACCATAGGTCTGTCGGGCGGGATCATTTCATCCCACGGGAAGCGTATATTTGACGGGATACAGGATGAATTCAAATCACCGGTTCATTCCGACAAGATCAGGTTTGTGCTCTTAGAGGATCCTGATACCGTCATGCAGGGTCTTACAACGCTTTGCTGAAAGGACACAGGGGATATGCCCGATATCAATGAAACCATCAGAAAAACAATAGAATTAACAGAACCGCAGTCTCTTGTAAGGATAGACAGTTTCATAAATGCAATGGAAGATCTTAATCCGGAAATCTCTGATGATATCAGTTTTTTACGAAAGATCTGCAGGAATTATTCTGACGAGATCGGAAAGCTTTTGTACAGTGCATACGAGAACAGAACAAAAGGAAGCAAACAGTATTACGACAGGCTCGGAGAATTTCTGATCAATGAATGCGGCTATAACGAAAACTGGAAGAACAGGTTCATGGAATGTTTTTCATATCTGTTTGCGGGTTCGGTGAAGGCTGTCAAAACTTCCGAAAGCGGTCATACCTCTGAAAAGATCAAAGGTGATCTAAAGAAGGATGAAAAAGCTCCTGCAGGAAAAACAGCCTCCGTGTCTAAGAAACAGCCGTCCTCACAGACAGATGACAGGCATGAGAGGATGAAGCAGAGATATGAAAAGGCGATGGTTTCACTTTCGGAAGGAAACAGGCATGAAGCCGTTTATCTGCTTCAGAGCATAAATGACCGTTCTGAGATCGAAGCTATCGCTCAGTACTGTCTCGGCGAGATCTTTAGAGGGGAAGACAGGCAGGAGGCGCTCATCCATTATAACAAGGCAGCAGCGGCAGGACATAAGGGTGCAGAACGCCGTATTAAGACTGGGATAAAAGGTGATTTTTTTGACAGCTGCCTCGGAAGATTTGCCTTTAACAGGTTAAAAACAGCACAGAACGGGAATAATCTGATCACCTATTATAATGTTGTCATGCGTACCCTGAAAAAATATTATTCCGGTGAAGATGACATTGGCATAGAGATAAACAGTAACGGGAGGAAATACTGGTATAAAGACTTTTTTGACTGCAAGCGATACAGCGTAAGTTATGAGGAAGCAAAGAAGGCCACTATCGCTGCTTTTAATGACTGTCCTTTGGCTTATTTTGCGTACACTTATGATGTCTTTGGAAATCCCGAGAGTAAGCTGTCACTGGTAGCAGTTGATGATGCATTTAGGCTTGGAAGCATACGAAAAAGATACAGTAAGCTGATAGAAAATGAGATATTAAGGATCGCAGGTTCCCTGCCGGCAGATGCGGATGATGAGGGAACTGCCCAGTATGTTTATGATAAGATATGCGAAAAATCTGTGTATGACACTGAGAAGGGCAATTGCGGCTATGTAGATGTATATGCACATTCCATAGCATCGTTTGCGGAAAAACATATGGCGGTCTGCGAAGGCTTTGCAAAGACTTTTCAGGCGATAATGCTGTATCTTGGATATGAGTGCCTTTCGGTTTCGGGTTATGTCGGTAAGGACTCTGAATCAGATCCGAACCGTCATGCCTGGAATCTCTTGAAAATGGGCGAAAAGTGGCGCCTTGTAGATATCACAAGCGGGTTAAGCGGATATAAGGATGTTTTTTGCAAGAACCCGGAAGTATACAAAGAGTTTCGGGATAAAGACAGGGTATTCGACTGCTATAAGTACGAATTCAAACATCCAAAGGCTGAATGAACAGACATCTGATAAAACCGGATTAATGCATGAACATGCACAGTCAGTATTTGATGCATGCTAAGGTGAAGGAGATATGATCATGGCACAAACAGAAATATATGTGACATATTTGGGACACAGCGGATTTCTTATAGAGACTCCTGAGGCTACCATGCTCTTTGACTGGGTCGGCGGTAAGCTGCCTTCGATCAGGAATGACAAGGCTCTGTGCATATTTGTAAGCCACATCCATTCCGATCATTTCAATCCGGCAGTATTCGGCCTTGCAGGCGGCCATCCGAACTCGGAGATCTATATAGGTTATGACCGGAGTGAGCCTTCTTTTGAAAAAATGCTCGACGGTCTGCCCGAAGACATCATGGATAAGATCAGCTTTTTTGACGGGAAACAGAAGCTGATAATCGATATAGCGGAAAATGATATTACCGTTAATTCCCTTAAGTCAACGGATCTGGGAGTTGCCTTTTTGGTTGAGGCTGACGGAAAGACCTTCTATCA
>JAILPG010000228.1 GCA_024699595.1 Lachnospiraceae bacterium
TCTTCAAAAGCGTCGAAAACGTCCAGCTGGATACCGTCATAGAGTACAAGAAGGACGGAGTCCGACACAATTTTCTGGATGAGTATTAGAATCGTTTGACTGATTTCCTTCAGGCCTCAAATCCTGACGGAAGCGTAACCGTAAACGGCAAGAACAATTATTATGGAGAAGTAGTTTATCAAAAATAGGGGAGAATACTTTATGTCAGAAAAGAAGAAAGTGATCATTGCCGGGGTAAGCGAGCGTTTTTTTTGTTCATCAGATCGAGATCATGAGAGATCACGCTATTTCAATGATAGCGGACAGCCGTGAAATGAAGGAAGAGATGAATGAGTATCTGGGTTATCCCGTAGGTACGTTCGAGGAAATAGAGTCCTATGATTATGATGAGATCCTCGTAGTCTCGCAGAGCAGATGCATTCCTTTGATAAAGAAACTCTTGTCAATGGGAATAGACAGGGAAAAGATAGTCATCTGGAATCCCAGGATCTATCTGGATCTGTCGGAATACAGCATGAAGGTAGATGAAAATGGATATGTCAGGGCATCGGTCCATAAGGGAGAGACCAGGATAGAGGCCGTGCTTAAGGCCTTCAGCGATTTTGTGATATTTGAGGAGATCTACCTTAAAAACATATACAGATTCGTAAACGGCAAAGAAACTGTTCTCTTCGACGTAGGAATGAATATAGGACTGGCCGCTCTTTTCTTTGCGTCCAAAGGATTTATAAAAAGAGTATACGGGTTTGAACCGATTAAGCCAACATATGAAAGAACTTTAGAAAACCTGAGCTTAAATGAAGCATCCCTTACGGATAAGATAGTGGGATATGATTATGGATTAGGCGAAGGGAACGAAGAACAGACCGTTTCATACTTAAAAGACAATCCCGGGATAATGAGGGTCGGGAAGGGAGCTGTGACGGTGGAACCGGGAGATGAATCCGCTGTCACGGCTGTCATTAAGGAAGCCGGCCCTGAGATCTTTAGGATCATGAACGAGAATCCCGGCGCATCATTTGCGATGAAGATAGACTGCGAGGGAGCGGAATACGAGATCATCCCCAATCTGATAAAACATGATGTTTTAAGGAAGATTGATATCGTCGTCATGGAGACCCACTACGGGGGAGAAGATGAGATGGTAGATGCTTTCAGGAAGGAAGGCTTCATCGTTTATTCAAATCAGGAGGCACCCTTTAGAACGGGAATGCTGTTTGCGGTCAGACAAGATCAGATAGGATGAAGAGAAAGCGGCTTAGGAGGGGATGATTATGGAAAGATCGTTTGAAACGCATCGTTTGATCCTGCGTCGATGGAAAGAGAGCGATGCAGAAGATCTTTATAGATATGCCAGCGATCCGGATGTGGGTCCGATCGCAGGATGGCCTGCCCATAAGAGCATCGATGAGAGCAGGGACGTGATAAAGAACGTCTTCAATGGCGAGGAAGCATATGCCATCTGCCTGAAGGAAGATGGAAAAGCGATCGGCGCGATAGAACTGAAGCTGAACGGCCATACGGATATGACAGACAGAGACGACGAGTGCGAGCTGGGATACTGGCTTGGCAAGCCCTTCTGGGGACAGGGTATCATGCCTGAAGCGGCAAAAGAGATGCTGCGTCATGCCTTTGAGGATTGCGGAATGCAGAAGGTGTGGTGCGGATATTATGAAGGCAATATAAAGTCAAAGCGCGTTCAGGAAAAGTGTGGCTTTAAATATCAATGGACCACGGAAGGCGTGGATGTACCGCTGATGCATGAGAAAAGGACCGGACATGTCAGCCTGATGACGAAAGATGATTGGGGGTTATGAAATCCTTTTTGCAACAACAACAAACCTCCCGTTCTGCGTATGATATGCGCAGGTGGATAGCGTAATGAAGGTATCTCCGTAATCTGCGGTTATTCCGGTCTCATACTCCGATAATTCCTTTATGTTTTTATAAAAATAATCAAAGTCCTCTTTGCTGTCGGCTTGATAAAAATCATAATACCTGAATTTATCGGAGTCATCCGGAAGGACTTCGGATCTGAAGACTGATATGACCCTGTACCGCCTTTCCTCGTAAAGAGTATTGAATTCTATTATCTCATGACTCTTAAAAAAATCCTCGCTTTCATATGCATCGAGGCCGCCGAACATGGTATCATTCCGCATATGATGTCCGTATATTATGATATTTGTGCCGGGTGTGTCAACGTCAGCGATATCCTTCACGAACAATGTGCCATATATGCTTTTTTGCCCATAAAAATCGTGATGAAGATAATAATCCTCATCACTTGTACTTACCACGGGATAATCAATGACCGTATCCGGGATCCTAAGCCACCCTATCGTATCGGGATTTACCGTGAGAAGCCCTGCAAACTCATCCAGCACCTTCTTTTCCGGTTCGGCCATATCTTCGGAAATGAACTTATCCTGGCTTTCAGTTCCCTTAGAATGCTTCTCGATTGTATTTAGCGTCGCAGCCTCTCCTGCTTCCAGGTGCAGTTCCCCACCGCTTAAAGTCCGAGCTTCCGAAACAACCTTAAGGTTTCTTAAGTCCTCGCTCATCCTTTCGTTCCTGAAATAACCGATAAGCGAAAATGCCAATATTACCACGAGGGCAGAGAAAATAAACCTCAGCAGGATGATTATGCGGCGCTGCATTTTTCATGCCCGTTATTTATGTTCCGGTCTGATTTTGCTTTCCAACGACTGTAGAAAATGCAAAGGGAGATCCTGATCCTCACAACGATCCTCGTCAGCTTTCCTCCCTTTTTATACTTTTCCACGAGTTTTTCGATGTGCTCTTTGCGTATATAATCATCGAAGTCTCCGGCTGATTCAACGACCACAATGAGCATATCGATGAAAAAGATCATAAGAGCGATAGGGACTATCGGAAGGTCGGATCCGGCTGTCTTTGGTTCCTCTGATCCCTTTGCAAGCTTTGTTTTAGGTTTCTTTTCAGCAGTCTCCGGCTTTGCCGAAAGCATCTGGACGTTTGGGACCACAGAGACCGGATCGACCTGAACCGCTGGCATCTGTTTGAGCTCCTCTTCCTGAGCCTCTATGTTGGCCCGGCTTAATTCAACCTCGATCTCCTTCTCGGTCTTTTCCGCATCTTCGCTATGGTGACTATGTCTTCTGCCCCCGGAAGATGAAACATTGATATCCACCAGATTATCGGCGGCATACGCTGTCCGGAGAGAGCACTCCATGCCCCCGGTCATAAAGATGATGATTGACGCAACGACTATTAACAGTGTTTTTTTCATATTATGCCAATGCCCGTCCTTTCTGCTTTACAGAATGTTTTACCCAACACCGCCGCTTGGCTTTATCCTCAGCGTGAATCTGTATCTGGCAGCATTCCTTCCCAGTCCGTAGAACGCAGAGATCTTTACTTTTCCTTTTGACGTAAGCACGTTTATTTTGCCGGAATTTGAAGAAACCGTGGCTACGGATGGGTTTGAGGATGTCCATATCGTGGGAATAAGAACTTCATTTACGATGTGCTCATTACCGTCTATAGATCCGTCGGTATTGAAACTCAGATACTGCTTTTTTGTTAATTCAGGGGTAACGACATGTATAGTATACGAGCCCGTGGGAATCAGCTGCCCTCCTGATTTGACATAACCTGTGATCACGGCATCTCCTGAGCTTTTCCCTTTAACGATCCCGCTTTTTTTGCTGACTGAGGCGATCTTTTTGTTATCGGATTTATACACCGTCGCGCCGCTTATATAGGGCTTCACGTCAAACCTCTGCTTGCGCGCTATCACGCAGTAATTTGAGGATATGGCGTTTTCATGAGTTACATGCCTTAGTTTTGTCCAGTCTGAAGGCAGCCCTTCAGGAGCCTCGTCGTTGCTCGGTTTATCATTATTGTCGCTCACGCTTTCGTTCTTTTCTTCTTCTTTTTCGATAAGATTCCATGAGGCTGTAAGCGTAATATCGGACGTTATGGGAGTGCCGAAATAAAATGGCTTGCTTTCGTCCAGCAAATACCAGTAATTAAAGGCATACCCTGCTCTTTCAGGCCTGTTCGGCACTGATGCTTTTTCGCCTTCTTTGACGATCTGTGAAGGAACCGGCGATCCGCCGTTTGAATCAAACCTCACAGTATATGATGCCGGAATACGACTCCAGGAGGCTGTAAGCGTAAGATCGGACATTACGGGAAGGCTGAAATCATATGGTTTGCTTTCGTCAGACAAATACCAATGATTAAAGGTATATCCGTCTCTTTCAGGATCGTCCGGCATTGATGCTTTTTCGCCTTCCTTGACGCTCTGAGGAGAAACCTGCGACCCTCCGTTTGAATCAAACCTAACAGTATATGATACCGGTTCTTCTTCCTCTTCTTCCGGCTCCTCGCCGATCGTAAACAACACCTGTATGGCGGTATCGGCATCAATCTCCAAATCGGTTATCCGACAATTGTATTTGCCTATTTCTGGAAGGTTCTGCGACACGCCATTGACGGTAATCTTATCGATGACGTATGTCTTCCCGTCCGGAGCCTCAACGCCCTTCCTTGCTTTATTTGCGCTTATTTCAAGCTCAGCCTTGCTGCCCCAGGAAGCATTGACTGAAGCCGAATCATCACCGCAGTAAATGGCAGGACCTTTTTGTTCTTTCCCATCCTTATCTATATAGCGCGCCAGCTTAATGCATCCGATCCCTTCAGGCGCGCCGGCCGCGCTTATGGTTACGTTTGCGACGATAATATCCTTTATAATATTTTCGATGATATCTTCCATGAAACTCAAATCGCCGCCGATATCATACAATTTGCCGTCCGTTTCCGTATACAGCTGGTGATAATCTGCAGCATACGCTTCGTTGGTAACTACGCTTGCATGGATATTGCGCTTTGAAAGCTCTTCCGTCACCTCTGACATATTCGGGATACCGCCCGGAACCTTAAAGCTTGCATCGGTGATCAGAAATACAAACTTCTGGGCATCAGCTCTCCATTCAAAACCTTCTATATCAGCTACTCCGTCATCCGCTTTATACAGCTTTGCCAGCGCCTCGGTAGGCGTTTCGGGGCCGTCATAGCCTCCTCCCGATATATCTATATGGTCGATTGTGTAAGTCAGCTCTTCGCCATCGTCCAGATCTTTGGTTTTAACAAACCAGTAACTTCCATCCGACCTTTTGTGAAAGGTCGTTACTTCATTCTGTCCGGTAATGTCCTTGTAATCGACTATGGCAATCCTCGGATCGATGCCGATCCCTTCATCTGATGCCTCGGATATTCTCCTGTTGTAATCATAAAGATTATTAAGGAAGGATTTGATCTTATCCTTCACCAGGCCAATCTCTTCGCGCATTGAACCGGTAGAATCCATTACAAACACGATATCAACCGGAGCGCGTTTAGAAATAGTGATCATGTCGTCATCTTCAGCATACGCCGCTGCCGGCGAAAAAGACAGGCAGAGCACCAGTGACAGCAACAATGCCAGATTCTTCCTTAGCCTCTTAATCACTTTTTCCACTCCTCCCTCACATACATGGTGAAAAACGATCCGCGATATTTATATTATAAATAAAATGCCCTAAAGTAACAAGTTGCTATTTTACTTTTATATCCACCTTATAATTCTTATTCATATAAAAATTGCTTTACAAAATGATGAAGTGGATATATAATTAATTTTTGGCCTAAAAAAACTGAATATTTTATCCGATAAAACAATTAAACAGCCTTGCATCCCCTGGAGGCAGAGGTGCCGAAGAGCCAAAAGGCATGAGGATGTTGTGATTATTTAGGAAACCGATGGTGGCTAAAGATTGCACAAAGGAGGCGGTATATGTTTTACTTAGGAATTGACCAGGCAGCAACCGGCGCAAGAATCAAGGCCCTTTGCAAGGAGCGGGGGATAAAGGCCAAGGAGATTCAGAGCAGCTTCGGGCTGGAGTCGACGCAGGCGGTATACAAATGGTGGCGCGGCGAAAGCCTCCCAAGCATCGACAACTTCTACAGCTTAAGCAGGAACCTGGAAATCCCAATCAATGATATGATAGTCGGAGTTAAAGAGAAGGAGAAGGACGAAAGTCCTTCTCTTTAGTTTTAAATGCAAGATGTGCGGAGGCAACATCTAATTCGAGCAGGGGGCGACCGTTGGCGTTTGCGATTCCTGCGGAACGAAGCAGACACTGGATCCAGACATAAACAAGTCAATGAGAACCGTCCCCACTGACTTATAGTGATTGCTGTATTTACATAGATGTACTATAATCCTCGGTAATAGCAAGAAACATATCGCAAACCGAGGGATATAACAATGAGCAGTAATACAATTATAGGCAGAGAATATGAAATTGGAAAGCTTAATGAACTGTATGATGGCAAATCCGCTGAGCTTGTTGCCTTGTATGGTCGGAGGAGGGTTGGAAAACTTTTCTCATAGATGAAGTATTTGAAGATAGGATATGTTTCAGACATTCAGGAAGAAACCATATACAAATTGACAGATCCGTTCTGCAGCTTTTATCTGGATTTTGTAAAGAAGGCCGGGAGGACAAGAAAGAATAGAGAGTTGAACTACCACTCACATAAAGGTAAGTGGATTCCTCCTTCAACCTCTA
>JAILPG010000239.1 GCA_024699595.1 Lachnospiraceae bacterium
TTCATGACAATCACTTAAAGAGATTAAGGGAAGGCAAGTGCAGTGTAAGGGCCGGCATCATGTTTTTGGAGATACTTACCAATGCGGGACGTATCTCGGATACATGCTCAAATGTAGGAATTGCTACGATAGTACGTGTTCGTCCTGAAAGAGCAAAGCTTGCTCATTCATATATATCATCTTTTCATCAGGGTGATGATGAGAGATACAATGCGGAGTATCAGAAAGCGCATGATCTGTATTTCAGTCAGCTTGCGCAGTAGGGAATTGGGAATAATATAAAGGAGGATGAAGGAGGAGTATGCATATGGATATCACTACGATAATTATCGGTCTTGTGCCGATAGTTATTCTTTCCGTGATCGTGTATTTTGCTTCAAGGAAGGATTCAGCCAGACTTGAGGACATGCTCGCTGATATGAGTGAGATGCAAAAGCAGCAGCTTATAGCTCAGGAGTATGTTAAGAGCGATCTTGGAAAGAAGATGTACGAGACCAAAGGCTACGTAGCAATGATCAATGACCTTGGAGAAAGATCAACGGTTCATATCCTGTTTTACAACGAGCCGAGACAGGATTTCTATGATCACCCTATAAAGGTCAATAATTCCGACCTTGAGCCTAAGGGGATAAAGATCGGTGCATTCATCGACTGCAAGATGAAGTATGATGAAGAATACAAGATTTACCAGTTTAAGGGCCTAAAATAACCGAAAATAAAAGGACCGTCAAAAGACGGTCCTTTTTGCATGCGGTGGTTTGTGATAGAATACTCGTATGAGTGATAGGATTAATGAGCGTTATATCGCCAAGTTCTTTGGTATGGATCCAAAGGAAAATGCAGCAGATATAACATCGATAACATCAAAACTGAAAAGGATCGCTTTTAAGAACAACTGCGATATATGCACTATTGATGAAGAGCCTGACGGAATGTATTTTATAGAGTCAGGAGCCGTTCAGGTGCTTGATGCAGATGACAATCAGCTCAATATACTGCATGTTGGACAGTATTTTGGCGAGTATGGCGTCTTATCGGGAGAAAAGAGACTCTCTACAGTAAGATCACTGGGAAAGACAGTGGTCTACAAGATGGAGAGCAAGGATCTTCTTGATTTTCTCAGCATGCATCAGAATATCTACGGCGAGTTCATGAAGAGAGTGTATGCCCAGGTTTCTGTAAAGCATACACAGATCGTTACGCTCTCAAAGATGAGAAAGGGAGTGCTGACATATCCGGCAAACTCTTCTCCGATGTCTGTAAGACAGATGATCTTCCAGTACGGAGGACTGAGCCTTGTATATCTGGCATCTTTGTTTTTGGTACCTGTAAATACAAAAGATCCGATATTCCTTCTGCCGCTTGTACTGATGTTATGCTATGTGCTGGTCTCAAAGCGAACCGTTGAATCCTTGATTGTATCCGGGATACTGGGCGCGATCCTTGTATATCGAACCGGAGTGTTTGCCGGCTATGCGGATTCCATAATGGATACGATGTCACAGCCTGACAACGTCTTTACTGTTCTTGTCATGGCTCTTATCGGCGGAATGGTAAATCTTATAGTGGTCTCCGGCGGAGTTACCGCATTTGAAAAGACAGCAGCCAGGTATTCAAAGACCGAGAGAGGGATGTTTTTATCTTCTTTAGGCATAATGGCGCTGACTTCTATAGATGACGGCTTAAACATGCTTACGGCAAGCTATGCATCATACAAGCCTGCAAAGGAAAGCAAGGTCGTTAGGGAAAAGCTGGCTCTATTCTACAGCATGCTGCCTACCGTACTTAGCTCGTTCTTTCCTCTGTCTTTATGGGGCATATTTGTAACGGGTACACTTTCGGCAACGGCAAAGACCGGTGCAACGATGCTGTTCATAAGGTCCATACCGTTTAATTTCTTCTCTGTGATAGTGCTTGTTTCGATGATCATATTTGCATTCGGAAAGCTGCCTCTGAACAGCCAGTTAAAGAATGCACAGAAAAGAAAGGAAGAGACAGGCTCACTCTGGCCCAAGGGATCGGAAAAGTATCTAAGCGTTTATGATACCGAAGTATGGGGAAAGAAGACAAACGTTATCCTTCCTATCATAGTCATGGCAGTAAGCTCTGTTGCGGTAAGAAGCTATGTAACAAAAAGCCTTGTGACTGACAGCGTGGTAGGGCTCATGGTGGCACTTGCCTTTATGTTCCTTTTATACTGCTTTGAAAAGATAATGACTCCCGAACAGTTCATGGAGCATCTGATAGACGGTATAGCAGGCAGCATCCTGCCGATAATCCTTTATCTTCTGACTATAAACTTCTCTACACTTTTGGACAGTCTGGGACTGCATACATATCTTGAAGAGATGATAGATGTATTTGATAAAACTGCTTTCTTGCTACCTGCTGTAACATTTCTTCTGGCAATGGCTGTTACGGTGGCCCTTGGATCGTCATGGTCGATGTATGCCGTAATCTTTCCGATAGTCTTGAATTTCACGCGTCACCTCGGGATAAGCCCGGCTCTCATGGTCGGAGCAATAGCAGGTGCGGGAATAGCGGGAGAGAAGAACTGTGCATTTACCGCAGAAGCCTTTAACATAGCAAACGCAGTCGGCATAAATCCCGAGGATGCAAAAAAGATACGAATATCATACAGTGCGATATTTACCGCTCTTGCAGCGCTTTTATATCTGATCGTCGGATTCATAATGATCAGATAAAAATATCAGCTAGAGTCAAAGCCGGGTTTTATCCCGGCTTTTTTGTGTGACAGTACTGTGATCATATATCTGATAACCTTATCCTACAAAGATACAGATAAGGAGATGATATATATGAAGAATAAAAGATTCAGAGACAGCTCGACATTTGCGATCCTTTTCCTTGCGGCATATGCTGTGATGCCTGTAATAGGAAGGATAGGCACATACAGAAACAGCAGATAAATAGCTATATAAACACATGAACGCGGGCTGATCACACCCCGGATGGCCTGAGAATTTCACTTCTGTACGTTATCAGACTAAATTTTTGTGATTTTTCAAATAAAAGATGCAAAAATCATATTATTGTGGTATAATTAATCATACAGAAATAAAATGTCAGACAAATATCCTATGAAAGGAGCCGTGAGATGGAATACTACGAGATAGTGGACAAAGTAAGGGAAGGCCTGGAAAATGCGGATGCACGCGAGATATTCGAACATGTTGCGGTTCAGGTTAATATCATAGGCGAAGGGGAAGGAAAGTTTTACGTTGAGATAGCGGCAAGACAGGTGTGCGTTGAGCCGTATGAGTACTATGACAGGGACGGACTTCTTATCGGAGATGCAAATACTCTCATAGCAATAGCTGACGGGAGCATGGATATCTGCGAAGCTCTAAAGGACGGAAGACTAAGAGCAGAAGGAAACTGGGAAAAGCTGAAGCTCTTATACAGAGTCAGAGTTAAGAAGCCGTTAAAGAAGTGATCTTTGAGAATGATCAAAAAAAGAAGGCTG
>JAILPG010000243.1 GCA_024699595.1 Lachnospiraceae bacterium
GTATATCTTGTATATGTTTTTTAAAGCATCGGTTACACTTCCGTCTTTAGCGAACTCATTGATTACGGCGGTTAGAATTTCATCATATTCATGCCCAGTCGTTTTTTTGTATGTTTTTACGCGTAGCGGATTGACATGGCAATTATATTTTCCAACGCGTATCCCGATTTCTCCGTCTTTTTGCGCTTGGATTCTTGCAATAACTTCTTCTTTTGTGGTTCCTGTGAACTCACAGGATGTATCAAAACGATATGTCATTTTTTCTTATCTCCTATAATTTCGCGATTTTTCCCATCTCAGAGCAATAATGAAACCCGGAATCCGACAGGACAACAATGGTCTTTTTTTTGTATGGCGCTATCCTCCACGCCTCAACCTGATCAAAATAGCCATCTGTCAGGATCATGATTACACTGGCATTCACCCGGTTTTTCTCCAAATAATCGTATACAGCGTTTGCATCTGTTCCCCCCGAGTGTCCGGTCGATGCATGAACAATTTCAACATCCGAAACATCCCGATAAACTTCATGCATTTCCACATCCCAGTACCCGATATTGATCTTGGCATGAAACTGCTTACAGATCCGATATAATTGTGTGATAAACGCATTTTTATCATCCTGGCTGATTGACCCGGAAGTATCTATGAATGCCCATACATCCTCAAGCATGTCATCCTCCGTATCCCTCCCCTCACCCGGCAGGATCAGATCCATGTGCAGATACTTTCTCTCCGGATGATCATAGGACACTTCCGTGGTTTCATATTCTTTCAAAAATCGCTTCAGGATCGTCTTCCACGGAAGGATTCTTGCGTTATCCAGAATATATAACTGCTGTTTCAGCGATGCTACGGACGGATCATTTGACCAGTTTTTCATTGCTGTTTTTGTCCACCCTTTCAGCTGGTCGATTAGGATATCCGCTTCCTCCGGCTTCATCCCACAGATCAGATCCAGATCTTCCGGCCGGAACTCCTGCAATTGTTCCTCGCCGAATTTTCCCTCTACCTGCAGGAGCATTTTCCCGAATTTCTTCAGCCTCTTTTTGTTTTTTTCGTAAAGGCCATGATAAAGTTCCTCAACGGATTCTCCTGAATAACAGGTCATAAAGCAACCGCATTCCGGCTTGGTGAGCCACAGAGAGCTGCTCCTATGTAAATTGGCGAGATTATAGCGGCAGATCAGATCATCCAGAAGCGCATTTACCACATAATCCGACGCAACATTCCAGATTTTCTCATTCTTTCCGGCCGCCCTGTAAGGGTGCTGCAGAATGATATGCAACAGTTCATGCATTAAAACATAGTTACGCTCTCCCTCGTTTAGTTCTCCAAAATATTTTTGGTTATATAGGATCCCTCTTCCGTCTGTTCCCGCACTGGCTACAGCCCTGCTCTCTTTGATATCAAAGCGACTGAGCAGTTCTCCGTAAAAAGGCATTTCCCGGATCAGATTCACTCGAAAATCCCTGGTCTGTTCTTCTATTTCCTTCCTTGTTCCCATGGTTTCCTCACAGATAACTGGTGACAAATTCATATTTCTTTACTACTGCATCGTATAGTGGATCTGTTTTTTGCAAACTTCCTTCTTCTGTATATACATTCATGGATGATTCTTGTAGGATAAATGTCGGTCTGGTGTTTTGAAACAGAACGCGGAAGCTTATATAGTATGTCTTTTCATCCAGCATAACTTTGAACAGTATGTGTTGACAGCAGATTCCGCGTTTGATGATCAGCTTGACAAGCCAGTCGCCGCCAGCACTGGGAATCGCCTTTGTTAAAAAAGTCAGCGCGATTGGTTTTGTGTTCTGATCCTTTGTTGTTTGTACCTGATCAAAACCGGAATCTTCTCCATTAGCTTCTTCTATCGAAGCAAAGGGGGATTGCTCTGATTCATTCTTAAGGCGATACATGATGACGCTTTCCTCATTTGCCATTTCATCCTGTTCTGTAATGCCATGCTCATTTAGATATGACTGAAAAGGGAATACTGTGTTATCAAAAACGAAATATCCCATTTCTTCCTGCAGAGGAAATTCGTCAAAAACCGCGTCCGGAATTATGGAGCAAATAAATTCTCTTTGCGCTCTGCTAAAGATCATCGGATCCAATACCCGGTCTCCATTTGACAAACGGAGCGTGTGAGCCGTAATATCGCGGTATTTTTCATCGGGAACCCTAACATAGAGGCTCACATATTTAAGCCCGGAATCCCCCAAAAAGGCTGACGGGTCGATGTATCTGATATTGGATGAAAGCCGGACGGATCTTAAACTCTCGCATTCCGAAAAAGCGTATGCCCCTATTTCCTCGACGCCGTCCTCTATGGTCAGGTTTTCCAGTGTTTGGTTATGCATAAACGCCCCAGCACCGATTCGGTAGATCGAATTAACGGAGTCCGCTCTTTTGGACAAGCACAATTCCTTGTTTGTCCCACGGTAGGAGAGAAGCGTCCCAACCGCCACCAGACTGTCATCCTTAATATCAATCATGTGTATTCACCCCTAAGTGCTGCTGACAATGACATTTCGGATAAATCCGATCCTTTTCTCAACCGTTTACTTAGCGCCGGTACCAAATGATAGTTCTTAAGTAGTGCACCTGCCACCTCAGCATAAGCCGGCTTTCCGCTTACCGTACTTCGTTCCAGAATCTCCTGCAGAATCAACTCCAATTTTCTATCATCCGGCTCTTTGAGCACCTCTTTCCACTCTTTGAGGAAATGTAATTTTTCACGAAATGTCCAGCATTCAAATAGCATCATAAATTGTCCCAAAACCTCTTTTCTGATCGTCTGATCCTCTCTGCAAGGGATATTTGTACCGGGTTCTCAACGGATGCATGCCCCCCTTCATTTGCTTCATCACTCGTATCAGTACGGTCTTTTGCATCGTCATCAGCAGTCATGCCGTTTAGTATGAGATTGATCTCATCTTGCGAGAGTAGCACTTCTTCAAGCGGATCATTTCCGGGCTTCTTTTCCAATTCTTCCAGGACCTTTTTCTCTTTGCGGATCTTGCGTGCGGATTCAACTTCACCGGCCAGTCCGTGTTTCAGAATGACTTCAACCAAGACATCGTTCTCTTCCTGCAGTTCTTCCAGGAATTTTGTATACTTCTCCTGTACTTCTATTGCTTCCTGCATTGCCTGAGTCATATCTTCGATCAGCGCATCTTTATCATCGTTTTCATATTCTTTACTCATATTCGCTCCTTCGGCTGTATCTCCACCGTTTTCCCTTGTGACCTCATGGTAGCAGATGCAGGGTTTGTGCAAAATATACCGTTGGTTTATTGATTTTGAGATTACAGGCGGATAAGATATGACTAAAAGAGATAAGCCCAATATTATAGACTGAAGGGTACCAGCATATGATAAAGATATATGCCATGAGCGACATACACGGAATGATCCATTCACTCCGCGCAAGGCTTGAACAATTAGATATGGATGAAATTCGAACAGGAAAAGCAAAGCTGCTATTCCTCGGCGATTATAT
>JAILPG010000258.1 GCA_024699595.1 Lachnospiraceae bacterium
AGCATCTGCCTGAAGAATACCGGATTTGATTCATAGGCCGGCACCAGGATACTGATCCTGTAGGGATGTTCAAAAACATGTCTTCTCTGGGCGGAAAGCTCAGCCTCACCGGGCCTGCTTTCGAGAAATGTCTTTGAATAATCCTCCTCTTCGGCATCATGTCTTAATCGCTCTGCTATCTTATAACAGGTTTCGATCGCGCCGTTTCTCTTAACATAGCTTATAACCCTGTCAATATTCTTTTTACTGATCTTTTTTGCAGTCATAACTTTCTATGAATTCGTTAAGCTCTGAAGGGGTTCCGAGGACATGGACGCTCTGTGGATCCACATCTGATATATAGACCTTCATTCCCTTTTCTATCATGTGATTGTAAAGAGGCGCTATGTATTTTTCCCCTTTTTCAAGCCTGGAAGGGTCGGAATAGTACTCGTTATACATGGTCTCATAGAGCCTGCAGGTCCTGAAATAATATGCTCCGAGCGTGCAGTTGTCCGATATCCTCTCTTTTTCCCTTACCTCGACCGCTCTCCCCGACTCATTAAGCCTTACAAAGCTCCAGTGATCCCCCTCCGCCTTAAAGCAGGGGATAAAGCCGTCGCCGTGTATCTGTCCGGGATTCATGCAGCCTGCCTCGACATAGGTATCTATATTGTAGATGAGAAGCTCATCTTCATCGTTCCAGGATCTGGATGCAAGCATTGCTGTCGTGGCCTGTCCGTCGGTCTGGTTCTTCAGTTCTACGACTCTGTGACCAACTATCTGTATGTCTTTGCATTTTTCCTCTATAAAGGACGCAGCCCTGTCTTCCTGCCTTACGATAAAGGTATAGAAATCCTCAGCCCGTCTGAATGACTTTAGGGACTCCATTGCCCATTCAAAAAGAGTTCTTCCATGGGCCTTTATCATATATTTGGGTTCATTATACCCGGCCTGTCTGAATCTGGTTCCAAGACCCGCCATCGTTATGACTATTTCCATTACTGCCTCCAATACCCGGTCTGTCCGCTTTAAAGAGCGGCTGCATCAGTCTGTCTGAGGATCAGAGCCGCACCTGCTGTTTTTACATATCCTTGAAAGCTCCTCAGGAGTGCATCTTAAGAATTCGTCGGGACGGACGGTTCTGTCATCCACATAGAAGCCCTCATGTCCGGGCCAGGGCTTTCCGTATATGATCTCGTCATACGGGATATCCCATTTATCAAGCCATCTTAGCAGAACCTTTGCAGTGTTTGCATTGATCAGACCGATATTTCCCTTGTAACTGTTCATGTTCCTCGAGGTAAACAGTATGATCTTTGCACCGCCGTCCTTATATTCCCTTATCTTATCAGTCATCTCCTTATAGGGGATCACGTCTTCATATCTCTCATCAGGCTTTTTTATGGGACAGAGTGTTCCGTCTATATCAAATATAAATGTCAGTCCGCTATACTCCATCATTCCTCCAGCTCATCCATTATCCTTAAGGCATTCAGTATAAATCCGAAAACCTTCTTTTCCCTGTCCATATGTAACGGAAGCATGGACAAAAACAGTGAAGCCTCATATATCCTCACAAGATCGTAATCCATATCATAAGAGTGCAGGTATTCCTTAAAGATATCCTTAAACCTCTCATTTCCGCCATCGTCGATCACAAGCCTGAATCTTAAGTCATCATTAAGGGTTATCTCAAACAGGTCACTGTTAAAATAATCATATTCACCAAGGACTGAATGGGACAGCTTGCAGACATCATAATAAGGATCCATGTAAAGCTCATCCTCCGTTTCGGCACCTTTGGGATCTATGAGCTTAAGCAGATCCATATCGCTGTTATAGAGAATGTTTGAAAAACAGAGATCCCCGTGAGCCGCATAAAGGCAGGCATCATAATGTCTCCTGCTCTCAAGTTTTTCATAAAGCCTTAAATATCTGTCCTTTATCTCATCAATGGATGAATATCCCGTTCCCGTCTTTATAAAGGTCTCAAGCTTTTCAAAGCCATCCATTGCCTTAAGATCCGAAAGCCTTTGTAATACCTTGTCCACATAGAGCCTTTTTGCCGATCCCTTACAGTACTCAAGCGGATATTCCTTAGACTTTCTGTTCTTTATAAAATAGAAGAGCTTATCAAGCAGCATCTTAAATTCCGCTGTATCCATGGCTCCGTGCACATATCTTAAGGCAACATCCGCTACAAAAAATCGCTCCATGGAATATGACGCTCCATTTTCATCCTCCTTATAATCAAACGGAAGCGCATACCACATCCTCATCTGTTCGGGCAAAAAGCCGTAATATCTGTACTCGGCCCTTAACTTGTCCCTGTTTGACGAATGCTTAACGACCGTATATCTGTCGCCCTTAAGCGAATTAAAGAATCTTGCATCAAAGCCGCTTGTGATAAACTGCCTGAAGTTATTTACATCGGAAAGATCTATAAAACCTTTTCCTTCTATCTTTTCGTAAGTGTTTACCGAAGCCTCATCCTCATTGAGAAGATCCGGTATGCAGGGATACATTATGCAGACGACCCTTTCCCCCTGCATAACCCTGTATATTTCCTTAATATAGCATGCTTTCTGCAAAAGAACCGAAATTTCATCTGAATCTTCTATTAAAAAATCGGAAAATATCCTGAAAAGGGCAGTATCCTCTTTTGTCCCGGACTTAAGCACGTCTCTTATATCACCGTTTTCCTCATCGGCTACATAGATCTCAGACACGTTCTTAAAGGAGCCAAGCTTCTTTATCATCCTGTCCTTTAAGGAAACCCTCTTATAGATAGTCTGTCCGAAGCTCCTATTCCCGGTGATGCTTTTTATCTCCCTGTCCGGTATTCTTCTGTCATCATAGAGAACTGCAACTTTTTTCACTTGACTTTATCCCTTCCCCGTCTTTTTAAAAAGAACAGAATGCCGCTTATCAGGGTGCACACCGAAAGGCAGACCAGTGCGAATACTGTATACGGCTTCTGAACGGCCGTTATGTGCTCTGTCGACAGTATGGATGCGATATATTCGCAAAACTGTCTCGCATCAAAGTAAATACCAAGGAGCCTTGATAATGACAGTAAGAGCAGCCCTTCAAATATCCATGCACCGAAAGACATGAGGATCATTATCGCATATCTTCCGTATATCAGCTCTTTCACCCTGTCGTAGCCGGTCTTTATCATCTCAAGAGAGCGCAGTACCGCCATCGATCTGACCGAGCTTCTGTTTATTATTATGTATTTGTTAAGATATCCGTAGGCGGACGGAAACATCCAGAAAACAAACAGTACGGCAAGTAAAAAAACCGTAAGAAATACGCTTACCGCAGATACCGTATCCTTATAAAGGACCTGTAAAGGAAGCATTATAAGGACTAAAGCCAGCGTATCAAAGAATCTGTCGCATATTATACTCAGTATCCCCGTAAGGAGACTGCCCGTTATCCTTGCAAACGCAGCTATCCTGTACACTTCTCCGAGCTTAAAAGGAATGACCAGATTCACGAGCGTAGTCCTGAAATAGGCGAACACGAACCTTCCAAACTCGATCTTTTCATCCAAAAGCACCAGATAAAGCCTCATCATCTTGAGTGCATGTACCAGGATGAAAAGAACGACTATACAGATACTTAATACCGGGATAAGCAGATATTCTGTCATTCTATTATTTCCGCCTCATAGCTGTCTGTCTTCTTATCCCTGTAATCATCAAGGATCTTTGCGGGATCCCTGTAATATGAAAACAGGATCTTAAGCACCTTAAATGCCTGATCTGCCATCTTCACATTGCTGACCTGATCCTCTTCTCTCCAGGATATCGGGAAAAATGAGATATCGTGTCCGTAATACTCGGAGGCAAGTATCATGCAGTAGTTAAACATGAGATTATCCGGAAATCCGTGATAAAAATCATCTTTGAGCATTTTTACGCTGTACATGTTAAGACCGGAGCCCAGATCATATATCTTCTTTCTGACTACAAATGCAAAGAGAAAATCAAAAACGATATTTCCGAAGGTCCTGAAAGTCGAATAGCCCTTAAGTCTCGAGCCCTTCATAAACCTCGCTCCAAGTACGCAGTCATGCTTCCTGTAGTAATGGCTGCTAAGCACCGGCTCAAAATCGGAAAGAGCGCCCTGATCGTCCCCGTGAAGCACGATCACATAGTCATAGCCGTTATCCATTGCATATTTAAAGGCTACCTTGTGCGAACCCCCGAGACCGTAGTTTTCCCTGTTTCTAAGTATCGTTAAGGGTATCTCCTCATGCTTTTTCTTAAATGCCTTCACAACCTTTAATGTATCATCGGGGCTTATGTTATCGACCACGATGACTCCGCTTATATACTTAAGCAGATCACTGTCAAGCTGTCCAAGCACCCTTATTATCTGTTTTTCACAGTTGTATACCGGAATAAACAAAAGTATCTTATCCTTCATCCTCTCAATACCTCGTAAGTCCGCAATCCTCGTTAATGTTTAACGGCTCTGCGACCTCGTTTCCCGTATAATCAAAACCGTCCGGGATATAGGTCGTGTCATGCTTGTAATCATACAGGCACATCTCCCTTTTGTTGTTCGTGTAATATGCTGCGCTTATCGCTGCCTGATCCCCGAGGAGATTAAGAACAGTCTGGTTGTAATGCCACGAATCGATCATGTATTCCGTGGATACCGCGCTTAGGACCGTTGTCGCAAGTGCATAGTATCCGCTGTCCTTACACAGCTGAAGCTGAGCGTCTACGATATTGTCAAAGAAATTCCTTATCTCAAGTATCCTTCCCGGAGTGATGATGAATACCTTCTGTACACCTCCTATAAACAGGGGTCTTATGATGTTATCCATGTTCTGCTTGTATTCGTCGACCGTGATATTGTCAAGCGCATCAGATTCGCCCTGAAGCCATATAACATACTGTTTCCTGATGTAATAATTATTGCTCTCAAGCCATACCTGTGCCCTTTTCTGACGCTCACTGAAATCGTTCGTTGTGGAGGCAAGCTGCCAGAAATCAGTATCCGTCCCGCCCTGGGAAGCTGACACGGCAACTATCGGAACACCCGTCTCCTCATAATACCTGTTTGCAAAAGCAGACACGAGACTTCCCTTTTTGGCTCCCGGAAGATCATAGATACCGTTCAGATTATTCTCATTCTGCCCAAAGGGCTCCTCGATAGGATAGAGTCTGGTGGGATCGGATATTGCCCTGAATTCATAGCCGTGATCCATCTTTACCTTCGGAGCATATGAAGCGTTTCCTCCGGCAC
Source organism: Lachnospiraceae bacterium (assembly GCA_024699595.1). Next base: position 5,248 of record JAILPG010000258.1, read on the forward strand.
CTGACATATTACTCTGTCCCATGAACATCACAAGATCAACAATGATCTTTCCGTCCTCGGTCTTTTTTACCTCATCCTCAACGACAGTGCTTATCTCATTGTCAGATACGCTCTCAACCTCTTGCGCCGGAAGGTCGGAATAGGATATCTCCACCTCAGGCTCTTCCTGCTCTTCTTTTGTTTCCTCAGGCACAGTCGTCTCTTCCACGTTAGCTATAGAGGGATCATCAAGAGCCCCGACCTGTTCTGCGGTTATGTCATTTTCGGTGCTCTGAGGGACCTCTATCGGAGTGGGAGTCACCCCTTGTGCACAGCCTGTGAGGATGCATATTGCCGTAAGTACGGCAGTTAACATGGTAACCGTTCTTTTTTTTCTCAAATTATTCATCTTCCTTCTTTTCAAGCGTCATTTTACGACTTATAAAATTGTAAACCATTACTATGGCGGTAGCAATTATCTTGGCGATAAGTGCCGCCAGTTCCGAAGCGGAGCTTATTGCCGTTATCCCGAGGGTCTTTATGAATGAAAACAGCGATCCTGTGGCATTTTGTACAAACAGGCTCTTTTCATAGGCTACGTCCATGCACAGCCACAGTACAAAGGTGTTTATCAGAAGACCTATAAGGCTAAGCACTAAAAAGATGGCAAATTCCTGCTTCCTGTCCGCATCGTCCTTTCTCTGAAATACAAACTTCATGCTGGCCAAATAGTTGAATATCAGGGAGATCACAAAGCCCGATACTCCGGCTACCAGATAGCCGTATTCCCATTTAACCACCTTGAGCACTATGGTGTAGACTATGAAATCAATTAAGAATGCAAGTCCTCCCACTACTCCAAACTTAAGGATCTGCTTTAAAAGCTTTTTCCTTTTTTCTTTTTTCTTATCCATTTTTAAGTTTCCTTACCGCGATAACGCCAAGCGTAATCGCAAATATATAATATAGGATAGCTGCTCCCGCTTTTGAGGGCGCATTCTCCGAAAAGATCCTGAGAACATAATTGATATAGATCATAAGCAGTGCATAATACCAGGTAAATATCCTGTAAAAACGGATACCTCCACGATCCCCCGGGTCTTTTTTCTCACAAAGGCCCTGCGTATAAACATCGGTCACAAGAACTGCCACGATGATCAGTACGAAAAAATCATAGGTCCTGTGATAGGTCACTATTAACGACCATACCGTAAGTAAGGATATAAAGAGATCATCAAAGCCTTCCCTGTTACAGATCTTTACCGCATAAACAAAAAGCAGCACCAGTACGGCCAGACATAAAACATAAGAAAATGGAGATCCCTTTAAAAGGGCACCGAAATCGATACCTCCCTCCGAAACAAGAGCCGATGAAACCTTAAGCGGCTTTATGATCATGTTTATGATACTGTCCTTAAGCCAGAATGCGGCAAGGACCGTAAGCAGGACATGGAGGGCGCCTGCCACGGCGATCTCCTTAATCCTTTTTTTGTATACAAAATAAATAACAAGCGGTACTGTAAGAGTATATTTAAAGAAACATACAAAAATTGAAGCCGTGACCGCGAAAAATCCCTTCTTCCCTTCAAGTGAAAGGAAATAAACAGCAAGCAGAAAAAAGAAGAAGGCAAAGAGGGTATGCTGGCCGACTCCAAGCTGGTTTCTGTAGGGAGTGCCGCTTATCATAAAAAGCATCAGGAAAGCAAACAGAAACCCGTCAGTATCCTTAAAAAAGGTCTTTCTAAGCAAAAAGACAATGCCTGCCGTAAACAGCAGATTGCAGAAAAGCCATACATATCTTGCAGCAAGAGGAGGCAGAAATGTGAAGGGTATCAGTAACATA
>JAILPG010000264.1 GCA_024699595.1 Lachnospiraceae bacterium
GCATGAGGATACTTAACGATTCCCCAGTTAGCTGCTGCTGCGCCTTCACCCTCTTTGATCTTGGTGATGAGTGTAGGGATGAACCATGAACCCATGTTGAGCATACCTACGTTGCCCTGATAGAATGCTGCCGAATAATGAAGTCCCTGAGTCTTAAGTGTTGCATAGTCCATGCATACTCCGTCCTTCTGCTGAGCAAGTACCATCTCATAATAAGGCTTTGTGAAATCATAGGTTCCGTCTACGATGGTGTGCTTTCCGTCAAGGATTCCCATAAGCTGTATCGTGGATCTCCATGTATGATAGTGAGCACCGTATACTTCCGAACCGGGTGTGGTGTCGGTGATCTTTCTTGCAAGCTCGTCATACTCTTCCCATGTCATGTCGTTTGTGGGATAGTCAACTCCTGCCTTGTCGAATACGTCCTTGTTGTAGAAAAGAACCCAGATGTCACGACGGAAAGGAAGCTCATAGAGAGTATCGTTAACCTTAACCTGATCAGTGATTCCGTTGTAAACCGAAAGATCGATGCCGTCCTGTGCGATCAGATCGTCAAGGGGCTCTAAAACGCCCTTGTTTGCAAGAGTTACAAGACCGGGAACGTCCTTTATGGTAACTACATCGAAGCTTGCATCGGAACCTGATAACTGTGTTCCGAGTACTGTCTGATAATCTGTTGATCCAAGGTCAACCATTTCAATCGTTACATTGGGATGAGCTGCGGTATAGCCTTCGATAAGGGGCTCATAATAAACCGTTGCATCCTTGTCCCATAATGCCCATTTGATGGTAACGGGCTCATCTGATGTTTCAGAGGGAGTATCTGTGTCTGTAGCCGTTTCAACGGCAGTTGTGTCTTCCGTCTGAGCAGCTGTGCTGTCTGCAGGTGCAGTTGCCGCAGGTGCGCCTGCACAAGCCGTAAGTGTTACTGCAAGCATTGCTGATGCAAGTATCGTGCTGATGATCTTCTTTTTCATTCTTACCTCCTGTTTTTCCGCCATACATTTTATCTTCTGGTGCGCATCCGTTTTTACTGACCCTGCGCTGCCCCCGGATTCCATGTACAGGGTGTCAAATTGTTTTTTCAACGACTATAGCTTATAATTTGTGAGGCAATATCAGAATGGCATTTTTTTTGTAAATCCTGTAAAAAAATACACTCGATCGGGGATTATTGTCATTTTTTTAGATTAAGATGTGTTTTTTTATGATGGCGGAATTATGAAGGACAGGAAAAAAAGCTTAAGATTCAGGATAATACTGATAGTCATGTGTTTCTCGGCTGTTATAGCTATACTCGTGGCATTTTTGAGTTTTTCCGCTTCTCGCAGATATTTAAGGGAAAGCTTGAGACAGTCTGCATATATAAATGTCCAGCTTCTCGGAAATGAGATAAATACCGACATAAACAGCGTCCTTACCTTTGTTGGAAGGCTCACTCTCGATCCTGAGGTCGAGGAATACCTGACCAAGATAGAATGTCAAAAAAATGAAGACCTGATCGCATACAGGCAGACGGCAACAGACACCTGGACCCACCTTAACGAAGAATTCACTTCCACACCTTCCCATGATCTTATCAACAGGTTTTTAATATCCACACCTGACGGTTCGGACTATCTGCATATCATGAGAGTGGTCGGCACTTCGGGCCCGGATGCGATAGATGATCTTATAACAGCCCCCTTCTTTAAAAAGACTCTTGATGAGCCGGGCTATCTGTTTACAGGCTTTTACAGCAGTCCCTTTCAGAAAAGCGGTACACAGATCCTTCCGCTTGTCAGGCCTGTAAGAAGCACGGCCACACCCGATATAACAGGATTTATATATATCGAGATCTCCTCAGATATCATCACCAAGCACATAGATAATCTGGAGCTTCCCGGAGACAGCCGCATATACATAAGCTTTTCAGACGGCAATACTCTTCTGTATGAAAAAGGCTCTTTCAGGCCGGATGAAATTCCCGCGGATAAAAACGATATCCTTGCCGTATATACCCTTCCCGGAGGAAACATAACACTGAACCTTCTTCCTTCGGAAAGCGAGATGAGGACCAGATCAAGGTCACAGTATCTTTCGATCCTCCTCGTACTGCTCTTTATCCTCTTTGCCGGCGTCATAATATATTTCATGCTAAACCGCATGATCAACGCCCCCGTAGACAGACTGATAAAGAAGCTTGAAAAGGCAGGCGAAGGCGACTTTACAAGGGATGCAGAAATAGAAGGGGATAATGAGCTTGGAAATATCGGCAAGGGCATAAACGACCTGTCCGTAAGGATAAAAGACCTTATCGATGACAGCGTAAATATGGAAAAAGACCGTCAGGAGCTCGAATACCGGATGCTCCAGTCACAGATCAATCCGCACTTTATGTATAATACTCTGAATACCATCAAGTGGATGGCCACCATACAGGGTGCGGACGGAATAGCCGATATGTCCACAGCCCTGTCAAGGCTTCTTAAGAACATATCCAAAAACACCGAAGCCCTCATCACGTTAAACGAGGAAAAGGCTCTTTTGGATGATTATTATACGATCATGAAATACCGCTACGGCGGCACGGTCGATCTAAGCTACGATATAGATAACGAAGCTTTGCTTTCCTGCAGGGTTAACCGCTTCTGCTTACAGCCCATAGTGGAAAATGCCATCTTCCACGGCATAGAACCAAAGGGAAGTGCCGGAAAGATCAATGTGCATATATTTGATGATACGGATGGATTCAGGAAAACCGGTTCTCCTGACGAAACATCTGTAAAAAACACTCCCCGCTTCTTTATCGATATTACCGACAACGGAATAGGCATGGATGAAAAAATGATTGAAAAGATCCTTAAGGGTGATGGAGAAAAAGAAAAGGACTCCTTCACCGATATAGGGATCTTTAACGTCGACAGACGGATAAAGCTGACCTTTGGTGAGGAATACGGCCTTACGATAACAAGCGTTCCCAGTGAATCCACCACAGTACGGTTTACCTTGCCGCGGAGCGATGAATTATAAAAGATATTTTTCCTTCTTCGATCTAATGGAGATAAATATGAACAGAAAGAACAGCGTCCTCATAGTTGATGATGAGCCCCTCGTACAGATAGGACTCAAATCCATATTTGACAGGGATCTTAAAGATGAATATGAAGTGACAGGCTCTGCCGGAAACGGCAGGGATGCATTTGCGCTTATAGAAAAAAACAGGCCGGATATCGTCATCTCCGACATAAAGATGCCGATAATGACTGGCCTTGAGCTTATAGACAAAGTGCGTAAGGAGATTGGAAA
>JAILPG010000298.1 GCA_024699595.1 Lachnospiraceae bacterium
TCGTCCTTGGAAGCTGCTTCCTTAACAACCTTGGGAGCTGCCTCAACAAGATCCTTAGCTTCCTTAAGTCCGAGACCGGTTATCTCACGAACAACCTTGATAACCTTAACCTTCTCAGCGCCTACCTCGGTAAGCTCTACATCAAACTCTGTCTTCTCCTCAGCTGCTGCACCTGCGCCTGCTCCGGGTGCTGCCATAACAACACCTGCTGCTGCAGATACGCCGAACTCTTCCTCAGCTGCCTTTACAAGATCATTGAGCTCGAGAACGCTGAGCTCTTTAATAGCGTCTAAAATTTCCTGAGTGGATAACTTAGCCATTTTAATTTCCTCCATTAAACATTAAATAAATAGTCAGTGATTATTCTGCTGCTACGGGCTCAGCTGCCTCAGCAGCGGGAGCTTCCTCTTTAGCAGGCTCTTCTGCGGGTGCCTCAGCTGCTTCTTCCTTAGCGGGAGCTTCGCAAGCAGATGCGCCGCCTTTTTCTGCGAGCTGATTCATAACGCGCGCAAAATTGGTGATCGGATTCTTGAAGCTTCCGAGGAGCTTTGAGAGAAGCTCGTCTCTTGAAGGGATTGCTGCGATGGTTCCCATTCCCTTTGCATCATAAAGGGTTCCCTCTACGATACCGGCCTTGATCTCAAGTGCCTGCGCGGTCTTTGCAAAGTTTGCAAGCACACGTGCGGGAGCGGTAGCGTCGCTCTTTGAAACCGCAATTGCGGTAGGTCCTTCAAGATACTCCTGAATTCCTTCGAACTCAGTCCCCTTGATCGCTCTGGTGATGAAGGTATTTTTATATACCTTGTAGATAACGCCTGCCTCACGAAGATTCTTACGGAGCTGAGTATCCTGCTCAACGGTAAGTCCGCGGTAATCAACGACAACCAGTGACTGGGCATCTTTGATGTTCTCGGCGATCTCGTCCACGATGGGGGCTTTGATTTCAACCTTAGCCATTTCTTTTCCTCCTTTATTTTTTTGAGGTAATAAAAGGGCTCGTTAAGGCTCTGCATAAAAAAATCCCATACTGCCTGACAGCATGGGAGATAATCACAGTAATCACAGTTACTCCAGATCAACCTCGGCGGGATTTACGCGGCATTGCCGCACCTGCTGTCTTCGGCCTCTTTTAAAACCAAAATAGAAAATATCATATTAAGCAATATGTGTCAAGCGTTTTTTCGCGTTTTTGAAACGTTTTTACGCGTTTTCCGGGATGGCGGAAACATCCGGATCCCTTTTGATAAACACGGAATACGTAAAGTGTGCCCAGGCAGCCACGTATATCATAGGATCGAGGAACGAAAGGTGATCCTGGAATATCAGATAGCCCGGATAGGATTTAAAGCTCATCAATATGCAGATAAATGCATATTTGAAATTCTTTTTATCCAAAAATGCGGCGATCACCAGCAGTATGTCCATCAGATAAGCATATCTGTCATGCATCGCGGGAAGTACCAGCACACAGCTGAACACAAACCATATGGCAGATGTGAGGTACTTTGCGGGGTCATCGATCTTCTTTTTGCCGCTCACGATAATATAAAAGCCGATCAGACATATGGAAAACGCAAGGATCACGGCAAAATTCTTATACCTCGGGTAGTCGTTCCCAAAGAGCTGCCAGATGCTGGGGAAGTTCATGTACATCTCACCGTAGGTATTGGTCTGCGCAAAGTAAAGTGTAAACGGAGCATAAAGCGGTCGTCCGTTAAAATAGGCAAATATCCCACTGAGCCAGAATACACCCACAGAGATGAATAAATAAAAGATCGAAAATCTTTTCCTGTAAAAATAGTAAGCCAGCACAAAAGGCAGAAGAAAGATTGTCTGGAACTTAAAGGCAAGCGCTATTCCGTAAAACACAAAGGCTCTCACGTATTTTTCTTTATAGAAAAAGCATATGAAGAGCACGGCGAAAGTGGAATAGATGGAGTCGCACTGCGCCCACTGTGATGAATCCATTATCACTGTCGGCAGGAACAGCACGATCGCATAGGCAAGCGCGAATGTGTTTCCGAAATACCTCTTTCCTTTCAGAGAGCAGACCGTATATGCCACGGCTCCCGCCAGCGTAAAATCAAAAATGCAGGAAAGAGCCTTATAGCAGTACATGATCTTGTACTGATCATCGCCGATAAAAGGAAGGTAGGTCATGAACGCGATCAGCGTCTGATAGAGAAGATTGTAATCCCCTATCTGCGCCCTGAGCGAAGCAAGGCCTCCGTTATTCCTGATCTGCTGAAACCAGGGGATCAGGAAATTGCTGGAGTCCCCCGAAAAGAACTTCCTCGAATCGAACCTGATCAAGACGGCAACAAGAGTAGCGATACCGATCAAAAAATACGGTGCATATTTAATTATCCAATCCGCAATCCTGCTTTCTCTTTTTAACACTTATTCGACCTCTTTTAATTACTTTCCCAAAGGGTAAAAAAAGCCCGGAATCCAAAGGACTACAGGCTTTTTTGAATATTAATATTTTGCAGTGTTTACTTTCACTCCGGGGCCCATGGTGCTTGTAAGGGTGATGCTTCTTAAGTACTGTCCCTTAAGTGCGCTGGGTCTTGCCTTTGTGATCGCTTCGAGAAGAGCATCGAAGTTCTGCTGGAGCTGCTCCTCAGTGAAGGAAGCCTTTCCTACGGGAACGTGTACGATATTGCTCTTGTCGAGTCTGTATTCAACTTTACCTGCTTTGATGTCGTTAACTGCCTTTGCAACATCCATTGTAACAGTTCCTGCCTTGGGGTTGGGCATGAGACCCTTAGGTCCGAGTACCTTACCGAGACGACCGACAACGCCCATCATATCAGGTGTTGCTACAACAACATCAAAATCGAGCCATCCTTCATTCTGGATCCTGGGGATGAGCTCCTCTCCTCCAACGTGATCTGCACCTGCAGCCTCAGCTTCTGCCAGCTTATCGCCCTTAGCGATTACCAGTACTCTTACTTTCTTACCGGTTCCGTTAGGGAGAACTACTGCGCCACGGATCTGCTGATCTGCATGACGTCCGTCACATCCTGTTCTGATGTGAACCTCTATGGTCTCATCAAACTTTGCGGTAGCGGTCTTCTTTACGAGTGCGATCGCATCCGCGGGTTCATACTGTACCGAACGGTCAACAAGCTTTGCCGCTTCAGTATATTTCTTTCCATGCTTCATTGTTTTTTCCTCCTAAGGTTCTAACGACAGCTTTTGCTGTCTCCCATTTTGATATGATCAGTCCTCTACGGTGATACCCATTGAACGTGCTGTACCTGCGATCATGCTCATAGCTGCTTCGATGCTTGCAGCGTTAAGATCGGGCATCTTGATCTCAGCGATCTCTTTAAGCTTAGCCTTTGAGATCGTAGCAACCTTTGTCTTGTTGGGTACTCCGGAACCACTCTTGATGTTGCAAGCCTTCTTGAGAAGAACTGCAGCGGGCGGAGTCTTGGTAACAAAACTGAAGCTTCTGTCAGAGTAAACTGTGATGATAACGGGAATGATGGTATCTCCCTTATCAGCGGTCTTTGCATTGAACTGCTTTGTGAACTCAACAATGTTCACGCCGTGCTGACCGAGCGCGGGACCTACCGGCGGTGCAGGTGTTGCCTTGCCGGCCGGGATCTGTAACTGGATGTAGCCTTCTACTTTCTTTGCCATGATGGCACCTCCTAAAAATGTGGTTAGGCGCATACCCTATGCATGCTCCCACTATATATCAGGGAATAGTCCCGATATAACCAAACTTTAATTAACCGAGCTTTCTTACTTCGGCAAAACTGATCTCTACAGGTGTATCTCTGCCGAAAAGCTCTACATTGATGGTTGCAGTCTGCTTGTTCATATCAAGCTTCTGTACAACTCCGACTGTATCCTTCCATACTCCCGCAACAACCGCGATGGTATCGCCCTCGCCGAAGTCTATCGTTACATTATCGGTATGGATACCGAGGGGTTTCATCTCCGCATCGGAAAGAGGAACAGCTTTGCTTCCCGGTCCTACGAAGCCTGTAACGCCGCGGGTATTGCGGACAACATACCAGGTTTCATCATTCATGTCCATATTGACAAGAACATATCCGGGGAAAAGCTTCCTGGAAACAGTCTTTTTTACGCCGTTTTTGATCTCGACTACGTCCTCCATGGGAACACGGACTTCAAGGATCTGCTCGGCAAGCTTCTTATTGTTCTCGATGGTCTTCTCGATGTCGACCTTTACTTTATTCTCATATCCGGAATAGGTATGTACAACATACCATTTCGCCTCGCCCATAGGTCCCTCCTTACAGTCCGCTATCTATTTGTTGTTCGTTCGCAACTCCCACATTCACCAGTGCCTTAACACCGCGTGTTACTCCAAGGTCCAGCACGGCGATAAGGGCTCCGACGAGCACAGAGATGATCACTACTGCAACAGACTGCTTTAGAGTTGCCTTTCTGTCAGGCCATGTAATCTTACCGAACTCAGACTTTACGCCCTTGAAAAAGCCCGGCTTGTTCTTCTTAGCGTCTTCCATAATTAACCTCCGAAATGATTACTTGGTTTCCTTATGAAGAGTATGCTTTTTGCAGAAACGGCAATACTTCTTGATCTCGAAACGATCGGGCATGTT
>JAILPG010000124.1 GCA_024699595.1 Lachnospiraceae bacterium
TATGATCATTTCAAGGGACGCCGCCCTGTCTTTTGACTTTATAAGCTTTGGAAAATCATATGTAGCCAGGGCTTCCTCGGACAGGTAGTATTCCGTATCATTGTCCTGGTTGAAGGAAATGCAGGGATAATCACTCAGCTGTGTTATCGACAATTCCTTAGAGCCTGCAAGCGGATGATCCTTCCACAGATACACATATGTGTTCCGCACGCACAGTGGATGGAACAGGATGTTATACTCACGAAAGAGCTTCTTCATGAGCGCCTCATTATCGTTACTGTAGGAGACAACCCCTATCTCACTCTTTAAGCTCCTGACGTCATCGATCACCTCGTCTGTACGCGTCTCGTTTAATGAATAGTTGTAACGGTCCTCACTGATGGTCCGGATCGTGTTTATAAATGCATGGACTGCAAATATATAGTGCTGTATCGACACGGAAAAGAATTTCCTGTTCTGACTGTCAGACAGGTACTTGTCCTCGATAAGCCGGTACTGCCCTACCGCCTTTTTCGCAAAAACAAGGAATTCGCTGCCGGCTTCCGTCAGCTGAATCCCCTTGTTCGTGCGTTTAAATATCTGAACGTTCAGTTCCTTTTCAAGCTCCTGTATAGCCATAGACAATGCGGGCTGCGATACAAACATCCTGCTCGATGCTTCCCTCATTGAAGCCGAATTGGCAATCCCTATGACATATTTAAGCTGCAAGATCGTCATGATACATTCCTCCGCTCTGAATACCCACATTAAGATTGTATCAGATATTACGATCTTCAGTTATCCTGGTTATTTATAGATGTTGATAGGACAGGGCTATTTATGGTGCAAGATCTTTGTCCAGATGTCCTATAACAGGATACTTTTCACGTTCTTCCCTGAGTCTGACCTCATATGTCTCTTCCCTTACCTCTGTGGGACGGATGACCCATATCCCTGCCAGATCGTTTTCCGGATTTTCCAGTATAAACTCACTGTACTTCTCTTCATAAGCCGGGCCGGTTACGATATCCCGTTCCGGAATTCCCTTTACCTGGTATCTAATACCATCTTTGGATGTTATGCTCAGTGCAACCTTCTTATTAAACCACAGACTGTAGACCAGGTTTTTACTGCTCTGTGAGGAATCAAGCAGCTCATAGATAACGATATTTCCATCACTGTCTACCTCCACATGATCCTTAAAAGTAACATTGACCTCACCGCTCTTACTGATCGTTGCCAGAGCTTTAACGGTTCCTTTCTCCTGTATCAGTTCTTTTATCTCATCAGATATGATCGCCATTTTCTTACCCCCTTATATCCTTGCCATATCGGTTGCGGGGTGATTACCGCACCTTCTGTAATCATCGAAGTAAATATCGATCCCATACGCTTCACGGATATCATTTAACCCTTTTGTAAGCCGTACATAGTAGTCGAGCGAAGGAGAAACCTGATTCTTGAAAATGGTGTTCTGGCCCACCTGCCAGATCCCGTTTACTATAACCACACCGTGTTTTGCGAAATCTTCCGCTTCCGCAAAATCATTTTTAAGAGCCTCATCCTCCGTCCGGAATCCGTTAGGCTGTGCCGTTTCAACACCGCTTACGAGATTCGAGCTGACATTACCCTTACCGAATACCTCAACCGCATCAAACAGCCTGTGCTTCCACTCATCATAGCCGACATACCTTGCTTTTCCGGGGCATATCCACTCAAAGAGCTCTTTGTTGAGGACTTCGATATCTGCCGTATAATAGCCGACTTTCGTCTCATTCTTGAGTCTTTCAAGCTGTTTTTTGGACATTGCGGTAGTAGTGACCTGCGAGCGTATCTGCTCTGTTTTAAAGAGCGGAGCCAGCTTCTGAAACGTTTCTATGTACAGGTCCAGTTCATCATCAAGTACTTCTTTTCCGCCAAGGATAGAGCCGTTTGTCGTATGAAACTGAGTAAAGCGCCCCTTCTGTTTGAGAGCTTCCGCTAAACTTTCATACAGATCATCAAGGTCTATATGCTCGGGAACGCCGTTCTTTCTGTCAATTGCACCCATGGCACCCATTGCGCAGTACTTGCAGCCCTCCCCGGGTGTGTTCCAGAACTGGCAGTATCTGGTCAGAGTCGTTTCAAGTCTCTGGGAACGGGCATTTAACACCTGCCACATCGGAGTTCCCTTGCTGGTGGTCTTCTCATAATAATCCGGCTTATACCAGTATTCTGCCTCCTCATATCTTTTTCCCTGATCTGTAACATACAGTTTTCCTTCGTATTCATCGATGACCAGCGGATCCCTCAGAAGCACATCCGCATCCATCTGACAGCTCCCAACTATGGACGTTCCGTCTCTTAAGGTTAATCCGTTCGGTATATTCTCTCCCTGATCGCGGAACAGGCCTCTTGATTTTGCATGATGGATCTTAGGATCCAAAAGCTTCTGTGCTGAATCCGACAGAATGTATCCGCGTCGGTGAAGCTCTATCTTAAGTACAAGTATCTTGGGAAAATCAGGATATTTTTCCAGTATCTCGTCAATTCCCGGTTCTTCATTCCTCCAGTTTTCCAGTTTTATCTTCATAAGTAACCTCTTTCTTAGATATAGTATTCTATCTGCTCCGATACGTTCTCAAAGAAAAGTGAGTAGATTTCTCTTTTCATTTTTATGAATTCCGGACTTGTCCTGTCTCTTGCTCTTGAAAAATCAGCATTAAAGACCTGTTTGATAACACCCGGCTTATCAGACATGACTACTACCTTATCTCCAAGGAATATCGCTTCATCAATATCGTGGGTGACCATGATGACAGTCTTCCTGTCTCTCTCCCATATCTTCAGGATCTCCATCTGCATGTTGATACGGTTGAGTGCATCCAGCGCTCCGAACGGTTCATCCATCAGCAACACATCGGGATCACCGATAAGGGCTCTTGCAATAGAGGCTCGCTGCTGCATACCGCCCGACAGCTGTCTGGGCCATGCTTTTTCAAACCCTTTAAGCCCTACCAGGTCCAGTAGCTCCGAAACACGGTCTTCTTTATCTTTTTTGGACATTGCCTTATTCTGATCGTCTGAGATTCCGTACAGGATGTTATCTCTTGTTCTCATCCAGGGAAACAGCCTCGCCTGCTGGAATACCATTCCGACATTCGGAGAAGGCGCTTCAACAACCTTGTTTCCGATCCTTATCTCTCCCTCAGTAGACTTCTCAAGCCCGGCTATTATCCTGAGCAGTGTACTCTTGCCGCATCCGCTGGTACCCACTATGGAGATGAATTCTCCCTTTTTTATATCAAGGGTTACGTTTTCCAGTACCTCAACACTTTTACCGTCGATCCTGAAATTCTTTTTGACGTTTGATATCTTTACCTCAACATCGTTTCCTTCTGTCATCATCATCACTCCTTCCAGCGAAAGATCACTTTTTGTATAAGCAGGATAACGGCATCAAGAAACAGACAGATCAACCCGATCGAAAGCAATCCAACCATCAATTCTCCTGTTTTAAACAATTCTCTTGCCGAAGAGATCATATAACCGATACCGGCAGTCGCAGCGATCATTTCGGCAGCGACAACACCTCTCCATGCATTGCTTATTCCGAGCCTCAGACCGGTAAATATACTCGGGAAAATGGTCGGGATAACAACATGAAAGATATTATCAAGCCTGCTTTTCCCAAAGGACTGACTGACCTCAAGATAGTTCTTGTCGATCTGGCGGAATCCGTCGATCGTATTTATAAGGAGACTCCAGAAAACAGAAACCACTATGGTCACTACCTTGGAGGCCTCGCCCAAACCGAACCATATTATAAACAGCGGTGTCCATCCGATAAGCGGTATTGGTCTTAAAACACCTACAAATACCGTTAATGCTTTATTTATGATCTTGAACTGACCCATCAGTATACCAATGATCACACCGGCCAGGCTTCCGTATATGAAGCCGCTTATGACTCTGTGAAAGCTTACCATAAGGTGCTTCTGAAGCTTTCCGCTTACGATCAGTTTCTTACACACCTCACCGATCTCTGACGGGATCGGAAGAGCAGTAGTATTAATAGCACCTCTTCTTCCCTCAATTTCCCAGAATATCAGCAAAGCGAGCGGGACAGCGATCATGATGAAATTGTAAACAATATTGCGCACTCTCTTATCCATTACGACGGCTACTCCACGCTTAATCCTGCCAGCTCAGCATATTTGGGATCAAGAATATCATCCGCATTTACAGGATTTTCTACGATCTCGTATTTCACCACGGTATCGATAATCTTCTGATATCCTTCCTTAAGCTCGGCAGTTGGGAAAGAAGACACATTCTCACGTACGACATAGTATCTTTCCGCTATATCTTCCTCTACCTCAGCGGTCTCTGAATATATCCGGATACTATCCTCCTTGTTTGCCTGTATCCATTCATTTGTCTTAACCAGTGCACGGACGAGCCTTGCTGTTGTGTAAGGATGCTCATTGGCAAATTTCTTATCACCGATGATGATATGGAATGTATCACGGATCTCGTCATCATATGCAACCACATTGGTTTCTTCCTCAAGCTCTGCCGGGATTCCCGCAGTCAGTACTGCTGCATCCACCTGTCCTGACTGGATCGCCGTAAGGGTATCCGCGTTCGAAAGATTCATGATCTCGACATCCTCGGGAGTAAGGCCGGCTTTCTGTAAACCGAGAAGCAGGGTATTGTATCTTGACGTTCCGAACAATACTGCTATCGTATGCCCTTTAAGATCTTCCAGGGAATTGATCCCGGCTTCCTTACGTGCATAGATAGCACTTCCCTTAACACTGCTTCCGATACTTAATACCGTCGTAAGTTCCGAACCTGCTGACACTGCATTTATAAGAGGATCGACCGCAGCAACACCGAACTGGATCTCCCCTGCCGTCAATGCCTCCATGATCGCCGGTCCTCCGCTGAATCGTTCAACTTCAACACTTATCTTGCTGTCCGCGAACTCTTCGGCAAAGAAGCCCTGCTTATCGGCAACCTTCCAGATGAAATATCCGGGTTCATTGTCTCCGACCTTTATTACGAATTCCTTGTCGAATTCCGCCTCGGAGCCGGCAACCAGTTCATCTGCGTCCCGGTTATTTTCTGCCTCAACTTTCTCAACTTCAACTTTATTATCTTCGGGATTACCCTCTGTCGCTGCATATGCATTATCGACGGTCTCAACCGAAACACCACTGTTCCCGCAGCCTGCGGCAAGCAGTGAAACAATACCTGCAAACAATATGATCCTCATCTTTTTCATTTCGTTGTCCTCCTCGTTTTATAAATATTTCTTAATCTCATCCACTTTATCAAGATGCTCCCAGGGCAGGTCCACATCAGTCCTTCCGAAGTGTCCGTAGGCTGCAGTCTGTTTGTAGATCGGACGCCTCAGATCAAGTGCATCGATTATTGCTGCGGGTCTCAGATCGAATACCCTGCCTATAATCTCTGTTATCTTCTCGTCCTCCAATTTTCCTGTTCCGAAAGTATCCACCGCTACCGATACGGGTTTGGCAACTCCGATCGCATAGGCAAGCTCGATCTCGATCCTCTCTGCGACACCGGCTGCAACAAGATTCTTGGCCACCCAGCGTGCCGCATATGCTGCCGAGCGGTCAACCTTGG
>JAILPG010000323.1 GCA_024699595.1 Lachnospiraceae bacterium
GGATACCGGAAACGAAAGTACGGATACACAGACAGATGAAACAGAGGATGCACAGGTCGAAGCAGCGTACGGATATCACGCAGGCGACAGACTCGGTGACTTTTCGATAAAGTGTATCGACGAAAGCAGTTTTAATCTGTCGGATGCGAAGGGAAAAACCGTTATAATAGCTCTCTTTGGTACGTATTCGGAGGACAGCTTAAGCCAGCTTGATATGCTTGAATCGGTACTAAAGGACCATGAGGATACAGAACTGATCGCCGTATGCAATCACTTCTCGGCCGGAAATCCCGCAGAGATCGCAAAGGAGAGAGGCTGGACCTTCCCCGTCGCGCTTGACGGAAGCGATGAGAAGGTGTTTAAGCTTACGGGAGCGTCAATTGCGGTTCCGAGGACCGTGATCCTTGATCCCGACGGGATCGTACTGTTTAACGAGCGTGGTGTCCTCTCTGCAGCAGACATCGAAGCACACCTGCCCTGATGAACCTTTTTTTGAATATTATTAATGCCCCCCGGGAGCAGATTTAGCGCTCCGCTTTCGTTTCAGAAAGCGGGCACTAAATCTGGACCGGGGGTTCACTTTCACTATCACTTTCACTATCACTACACTGTCTCTGTCTGTGGAGTGGTGTCATCATATAGAAGCAGAAAGCGAGCACGAATCCGCAGATCATGCCGCCAAGATGGGCGACAATGTTTATGTCCTTTGCGCCGCTTGGAAGTATCAGAAACAAAAGTCCAAGCAGCACTCTCGGAAGCGGGAAATACTTTCTTGTCCGCGGGTCGATCGCAAGTATCACAATTGCCCCAAAGAGACCGCTGATGGCGCCCGATGCTCCTGCAGACACCACAAATCTGTGCGTTAAGAAAAGCTCCGAAAACAGAGTGAGCGCGTTTCCTGCGATGCCCGAGAGGATATACAGTAGTATAAACCGTACCCTTCCGAAATACTGCTCCACATATTGTCCTGTTGCAAATAACGCCAACATGTTCATCGCAAGATGCTCGACTCCTATATGCAGAAACATCGGCGTGAAAAGCCTGTACCACTGTCCGTCTTCAACGATATACGGGGTATAGGATGCACCCAGCTTTACAAGCACCGACGTACTCTCGCTGCCTCCGCTTATTGTCTGTATTCCAAATGCAAGTACATTTAAGACGATCAGTATTATGGTGACTACCGGTCTGTATTCCGTCCTGTCGCGGTTTTCATCCATTTTTCCTTACCCTCTGACATTTCCCGTTTTCGCTCATCTGCCAATAAACACTATCAATTATTCCAAAAACATCATATAATATATTTATGAGTAAAAACAAGGATGTTAACGGAGAAAACCGCATACTGGAAAAAACCCTTGACAGCATTGTCCACCATGACGAGGCACCGAAGGGTGTTTTTGTGCTGCTTCTGATACTGTATCTTGCCTCATACATTGCAGTTACCGTTACAGCCGGATCCGAAAAGGTAGTAATGTTTGGCGACAATCCTTTATCGCTATATACCTTTACGGGTATTTTCTCATCAATATGCAATCTGTGTGTCGTACTGATGGTAGTCTTTTGCGGAGAAAGAGGATTCATCACCTCCATAGCCCTGCTTTTTGTACAGTGTCCTCTGCTGCTTCTCGGGATATTTGTCAGACATAACTATACGAGCATTCCCGGGATATTTGGGATAATCCTGACAGTTATTGCTGTATTTATCATTCATCACGACATTAAAAAAGAGGAGAAGTATCAGTTAAGGCTCAGAGAACAGGCTACAACTGATCTTCTGACCGGACTTCCGAACGGGTTTGCAAGCACGGAGCTTTCCAACAACCTCATCAAAAAGGGAACGCCTTTTGCTGCAGCTACCATCGATATAAACGGCTTTAAGAGCATCAACGACACCATGGGATTTGACAAGGGTAACAAGGTCCTTATCGAGATCGGGTCGCGCTGGAAAAACATTGCGGACAAAGGACTTTCCGGTACGCTTGATTTTATATCCCGCATAAACGGCGATGAGTATTCCCTGATCATTCGGGATTACGGCTCTGAAGATGATATAGTTAAGACTATAAAGCAGTATGAAGATGCTCTTACTGAAAAAATACATATCGAAGGATATGATTTTTTTGTAAATGCAAGCTTCGGATATGCCGTATATCCTGAAGATTCTGACAACAGGGATTCACTCTTTTCATACTCTGTCGCCGCGATGAAGGAGATCAAGCGCATAAACAGCAGTGAGCATATCCTTCGTTTTTCTCCCGACCTTTTAAAAAGCCAGAACCTTCTCATCATAGATAACAAGGTAAGGGAAGCGATAGAAAACGATAAGATCTTTTTCAATCTCCAGCCCCAGTTTAACATGTCCCATGAGCTTCGCGGCTTTGAGGCACTTGCCAGAATGAAGGATGCTGAAGGGAATATCATAGGTCCCGATGAATTTATCCCAGCTGCCGAAAGACTTGGTCTTATAGACAGTCTGGATCTAACCGTATATAAAAAGGCAGCCGCATTTTTCGGAGAGCTTTTAAGGCAGTCGGGAGCAGATATCATCTTAAGCATCAATGTTTCTGTAAAACACCTGATGAAGAGTGATTTTACCGATGAGATCAGGAAGCTCCTTGAGGACAGTGGAATACCCGCACACCAGCTTGAGATCGAGATCACAGAATCGATAATGATCGAATCCGTTGAAAAGGCCGCACACTGCTTAAACGACCTCAAGGAAATGGGCATAAGGATAGCGATCGATGACTTTGGAACCGGTTATTCGTCCTTAAGCTACTTAAACAGCATTCCTTCCGACATCTTAAAGGTCGACAAATCTTTTATAGATATAATGAATACGTCAGAATCCTCCAAGAAATATATTAAAGCGATAATCCTGCTTGGCCATGTAATGGGTTTAGAGGTCATAGCAGAAGGTGTTGAAGAAGAGGATCAGCTTGAAACCCTTAGGAGCATTCACTGCGACTACATACAGGGATTCATCTGGGGCCGTCCCCTCCCGGAAAAAGAGGCGGAGGAACTGGTCATGAGCAGCTCACTTCACAGATGAGGAGCTGTTTTACCTTTCAGGCTCATTAATTCAGACAAAACATTTATTCTTCATTCCAGCCGAAAGGATGATGAT
Source organism: Lachnospiraceae bacterium (assembly GCA_024699595.1). The sequence continues at coordinate 3,131 of JAILPG010000323.1, forward strand.
TATGAAAAAAGCATTCAGTTTTTCAGCTCTGTTTATGATCGTAACCATGCTGACCGGGTGTGTGACCATAAATGCGACCATAAATATAACCGGAAATGAGATCGCAGTTGAAACCGAGATCGGTAACGAGTCCGATGAAAATGCGCAGGGATCAGAGATAAGCTATCATTTTGCGGACAAAGACGAGGCTGTTTCCTGTTATCTCTCCAATACAGATTATTTTAACGGTTTCAGTCAGTATGATATCCAGTACAGGACACAGGACGTAAACGGCACTCTTGATGAAATGATGGAGTTCGGAGCTTCTCAGATGGAAGAGTTCACCGAGGAGGAAAAGACCGCGTACAATGATATTATAGAAGAGATGCGGGCAGATCTTAAGACAAGCGGCTATACACTTCCCGAGATGGATGAATTCATACTGATCAGATCAACTCAGGAAGAGGAAGCCGGGAGCGGGGCATATACGCATGGTTCACAGATCTATCTTGGACAGATGATCGCGGATATGGTCTGCTCAGATAATGAAGAAGACAGGATTTGGGGGAAGCAGATTTTGTGGCACGAGATCTTCCATTGCCTGACAAGGAGCAATCCCGAATTCAGAAGCGATATGTATAAGCTCATCCATTTTACCGTACAGGATGAGGAATACGAGATCCCGCCATCGGTTTTAGCACAGTTCATTTCAAATCCGGATGTGGAACATCACAATTCCTATGCGACGTTTGATATAGACGGAAAAGACACTGACTGTTTCATAGCACTTATTGCAACAGAGCCGTTTGAAAAAGAGGGTGACACATTCTTCGACTGCTTCACATCGGTTTTGGTACCCGTGGATGGAAGCGATGTTTACTATCTTCCTGATGAAGCAGAAAACTTCTGGGAGATCTTTGGGGAAAATACCGACTATGTCATCGATCCCGAAGAATGCATGGCCGATAACTTCTCCTTTGCCATGACCTACGGCCTCGACGCTGAATATGAAAATCCCGAGATCATAGAAGCGATCATTGATTATCTTTCGGAGTAGTCTGACATAGTATCCGAATTGCCCTCCGTGACTGATCAGCGCTCCACTGTGCAAAGTGGAGCGCTTACTTTGTAACATAAAAACCCCCGGGAGCAGATTTAGCGCTCCGCTTTCGTTTCAGAAAGCGGGCACTAAATCCGGCCCGAGGGTCCATTAATCAAGATATCAGTCTTTGTCTTTCTTGGCTTTCTTATCTTCTTTGTCTTCTTTATCTTCTTTATCTTCTGCGTCAGCCTTGGACTCGAAATCCTCGAATTCGTAGTCGTCAGTATCGACCTCGTCCTTTACAAGACCTACGCCCTCGGCTTTTTCACGGGCCTTAGCCTCTTTTTCCCGGCGGCTTTCGTCGATCTTGTTCTTAAGAGAAGATTTCATCCTGTCAGCCTCAGCTGCATTTTTATTGAGGGGCACATATTCCCTTGAAGGCATTTCCTCGAAGAATTTCTTGATCTCGCTTTCCTTTGCCTCGCCATCGGCGCCTTCGGTTTCCTCATCATCCCTGAAGAAGAAATAATAAACAGCGGCAGCTATCGCTCCCATGATCGTTGCAAATGTAAGTATTTTACGGAATTTACCGGCCATTTTATATCCTCCCTGGGTCAATTATCAAACGTCGGTCTGAACATGTCATTTGTTATACAGATTCACATTATTGTGAACCCGGTTTCACGGACAGTTTCCTTGAACACCGATATCATTTTATTATGATTCAGTCAAAAATTCAAGTGTCAGACAGGTCCCCTGCGGATATTGATTTTACAGCCGGATAAGGCTAAAATTATGAAAGGCCGGGGCATATAAATGAGACTGTGCCCGGGCATAATCTTATGAAAAGGGAGGAAATAAAGATGAAGAAATATGTTGCTGAAGGTATAGGAACAGCCGTACTGGTCCTTATGGGATGCGGAACGGCCATGCTTGTGGGCTGCGGAGCCGATTCGGGCTGCGGATATATCCTTACTGCCCTTGCATTCGGACTGTCGATAGTAGCAGAGGCATACTGCATTGGAAATATCAGCGGATGTCACGTTAATCCCGCAGTCAGCCTTGCTGTTTTCTTAAATGGCGGCATGGAGAAAAAAGATTTTATCGGATACATGATCTCACAGGTTATCGGTGCATTTGCCGGAACCATCATACTTGCAATTATCTTCGCACTTGGCGGTGTAGAGGATATGACAGGCGGCTTTGGTGCTAACGGTCTTGCCGGTGTAGGCGGAAACGCTTTTTGCGGACTCATAGTTGAGATCGTGCTTACATTCATCTTCGTACTGACGATCCTCGGAGTTACTTCCAAGAAGGCATCTCACGGATCCTTCGGAGGACTTGTGATCGGTCTTACACTGACCTTTGTTCATATTTTCGGAATCGGTCTTACCGGAACGAGCGTAAATCCTGCAAGATCCATCGCTCCCGCTATTTTTGCAGCAATAGGCGGAAATACAGACCCTCTTAAGGCTTTGTGGGTATTCATCGTGGCTCCGTTTATAGGTGCAGCACTTGCCGCATTCGCATACAAGAAGCTCGAAGATTAAGAATACGCAGGACAGAGGGATCATATGCTTGTTCTGAAACGATCTGATAAACGTTTCTCAAACAGAATACCGTTATTAGTTTTACTGGCAGCATGTATATGCCTCATTCTGTCCGGGTGTGGGAAAAAAAAGACCGAGATCGTGCTCACCACGGAATTTGAAGAGGGTGAGATCTTCAGGATCGAAAGACTTTCCTGCTATGCTTATGAAGCCATGGTATATATGGTCAATACCGAAAACGGCTACAGCGAGCTGTTTGGCCCTGAGATATTTAAGGCAAGGCTTGCAGAGGGAGATACGGTCGAAGAGAGATACAAGGAGACCGTGCTTGCAAGGCTTGCCCAGATCAAGGCCATGAATCTGATGGCTCAGGATCGAAAGATCGAGCTTGACGAGGATACGGATAATAAGATAAGAGCCGCCGCAAGGGTATATATGGACTCATTAAACGAGTCCGAGATACTGCTCATGGGTGTTGATGAGGAAAAAATATACAACATGTACCATGAGTATGCCGTTGCGGACAAGCTCTACCACTCGATAACGGATGCCGTAAATCCTGAGATAAGTGATGATGCCGCCCGTACCATCACGATAGGCAGCATTCTGGTAAAGACCTACAGGACCGATAATTACGGAAATAGGGTCGATTATACGGCTGATCAGAAGCTCAAGGCTTATGAAAGAGCGGTTGAGATACAGAACAAGCTTCTTGAAGGTACTGAATTCGATGTTCTCTGTGACAGCTATTACAACGAGGATGATCAGACCGAATATACCTTTGGAAGAGGTGTGATGCCCTATGCCATTGAACAGGCTGCTTTTTCCCTCTCAAGCGGAGAGGTTAGCGATATCATAGAGACCGAGTACGGTTATCATATCATTAAGTGCCGCTCCACTTTCAACAAGGAGGAGACGGCAAAGAATAAGGTAAACATAGTAAATCAGAAAAAACAGGAAGCCTTTAACAACGCCTATACGCAGTATATAAAGGATCTGAAATCAAATCTTAACGAGCCTCTGTGGCTGTCACTTACATATACAAAGACCGATCAGATCAATACGAAGAATTTCTTCGATCTGTATGATTCATATTTTACGGTCATTTCTGACGGCGCCATTAACTAAGAGAAATATCAAAACAACTAAAAACAGGAGAGATCAACACATTGAAGAGAGCAAAGAATGTAATGATCATCGTATCTATACTGTTAAAGGTTTTCTAAAGGGACTTATGACCAATATGCTCGGTGGTGCAGATCCTTTTGCATCTATATTTCAGGCTGTGTACTGTATTGGTGTTGGAATGATATTGGGAGCGGTATATCTTAGAACCGGTAATGTATGGATAATAATATTTGGACATATGAGTCTTGATTTTGTTGAACTTTGTCGCGGTGATCTGGGAGCCCAAAGCGGCCTTATGTTAAATATAGGCCTGGGGGACTGGATAACCATGGTCGCGGCCATTGCGGGTGCGGTTATCGCGCTTAGACTTTTGGATAATCTTGTTAGCTATTAACAGTTTGCTTATTCATCTACAGCACAAAAGAAACCGGTGGCAGCGCAGTTTTTCAAACTTCGTATAAAAGCCGGAAAAACAAAGAAAAAGGGGATCATAACAGTATGAAAAAGGCAGCTGTGATCACAATTGGTGTCTTGGCGGTTGTGACTGTCATAATATATGTTGTCGTCCATGCAGTGCTTGGATTCTTCGGATATCTTAATCCCTGGGAACGCTATCGGCTTACACGGAAGACAGAAAAGCTCCTTGAAAAGAAATATCCGGAGCATGATTTTACTTTTGATACGGCTTATGACTGGTCGGAGTACGGATTCTATTTTAATATCTATGCTACGGATGAGAACGGGGTCAGATTCCGGGTGCAGTGGATAGAAGGGGAAATGGATGATCATTATTACTGCGTTGAATGGAATGATTTCTTCTACGGCAATAAAATTGTGGAATATCAGAACAGCCTGAGGGACGAATATTTCCCGCAGATCCCCTATGTGGATACTTATGAATACGCTAAGGATGATTCGTTTGATTTCCACGGAGAACTGCATAAGGAAGTCTTCTTTCAGTCTGTGGATGAAGCCATCGAAGCCAGCAAAGCCGGCATATTTGACACTGATGTCACTTTCAAGGGGATTGATCTTGATACGGCTGATGATGACGAAGTCCGGCGTTTTGCAGAGTCTATGGCGGATTCAATGATGTGGCTGCATGAGGAGACAGGTTACTATCATATCATGCTCAACTCCTTCTCCTATATTGAGTACGACGAATACGGCGCCGGAGATAAGACGAAGGAAGAACTTGTGGATAAGATCATAGAAAGGATTGAGCGTGAGAGGGAGATGTGAGCAATAGGGCGCCTGATGAACAAACAGATGTCTGTGAACTCTTGATCTTGCGGAGTTCACACATTTTTTATATTTTTTGTTAGCACTCACCCTTAATGAGTGCTAATTTTTTCTTGACTTCTTATTTTAAGGGTATTAAACTTCATAGGTAGGACAAAAAGGACGCAGACATGACAGGAATACAATAATACAGAAAGAGAGTGATAATATGGCAGAAGCAAAAAAAGGAAATCTTTCGATCAACAGTGAGAATATTTTTCCCATAATCAAAAAATGGCTCTATTCCGATCATGATATTTTCATGAGAGAGATGATATCCAACGGATGTGATGCGATCACCAAGCTTAAAAAGCTTGATATGATCGGCGAATATACCTATCCCGATGATTTCGAGAACAAGATAAGAGTTGTGGTCAATCCCGAGGAAAAGACGCTTAAGTTCATTGATACAGGTATCGGAATGGATGCCGATGAGGTCGAGGAATACATTACCCAGATAGCATTTTCGGGTGCTACGGCATTCCTTGACAAGTATAAGGATAAGACCAATGAAGATCAGATAATCGGTCACTTTGGTCTCGGTTTCTATTCGGCTTTCATGGTAGCCGATGAGGTTCATATCGATACGCTTTCCTACAAGGAAGGCGCAAAGCCTGTTCACTGGGAGTGCGACGGCGGTACGGAGTACACAATAGAGGAGGGCGACAGGACAGAGGTCGGCACCGAGATCACGCTGTTCCTTTCAGAGGATGCGGTGGAATTTGCCAATGAATACAGGGCAAGAGAGGTATTAAAGAAATACTGTTCCTTCATGCCTTATCCTATCTTCCTTGAAAAGGCTGGTGCTGAGCCTGAGTACGAAACGATAGATGCTTCCGAAAAGACGGATAAGGATACCGTGATCGAGGAGATCCACGAGGAAGCAAAGTACGAGGAGAAGGAAAAAGAGGACGGTACCAAGGAAAAGGTCGAAGTCTCTCCCGCTAAGGATAAGCTTAAGATCTTAAAGAGACCTGTTTCGGTAAACGATACCAAGCCTCTGTGGGCAAAGCATCCCAATGACTGCACCAAAGAGGAATATCTTGAGTTCTACAGAAAGGTATTTCTGGATTATAAGGAGCCTCTTTTCTGGATACACCTTAACATGGATTATCCCTTCAACTTAAAGGGTATCCTGTATTTCCCGAAGATCAACATGGAATACGAATCCATCGAGGGCACGATAAAGCTTTACAACAACCAGGTGTTCATAGCAGATAACATTAAGGAAGTTATCCCTGAGTTTCTGATGCTTCTTAAGGGTGTGATCGACTGTCCGGACCTGCCGCTTAACGTATCGCGTTCTGCCCTTCAGAATGATGGTTTTGTCAAGAAGATATCAGATTATATCTCCAAGAAGGTTGCCGACAAGCTCTCCGGAATGTGCAAGACGGAAAAAGAAGAGTACGAGAAATACTGGGACGACATCAGCCCGTTCATCAAGTTCGGCTGCTTAAAGGATGACAAGTTCTGTGAAAAGATGACGGACTACATTCTCTTTAAGAACCTTGACGACAAGTATCTGACACTTCCCGAGTGTCTCGAGATCAAGAAGAGTGACCCGGATGAGAAGAACGAAGACAAGTCAGAAGCAACCGGTGAGAATGGTGAGAAGATCGAAGCCGAGGTAGTAAAGGATGAAGAAGCTGAGTCGGATGATAATGACGATGAGGCATCCGAAGAGGAAAAGGTCAGAAAGACAGTTTACTATGTGACCGATCCCGTACAGCAGTCGCAGTACATCAATATGTTTAAGGATAACGGTATGGATGCCGTGATCTTAACCCATAACATAGATCAGGCCTTTATTTCACAGCTTGAGTCCAAGAATCAGGATGTGAAGTTTATGAGGATCGATGCAAGTGTTAACGACTCCGTTAAGGAAGAGACGGATGAGGCTTCAGAGGAAGAGATCAAGAAAGATACCGAGAAGCTTGCTGAGATATTTAAAAAGGCCCTTAATAAGGAAAAGCTTGAGATCAAGGTTGAAAAGCTCAAGAATGAAAATGTTTCCTCAATGCTCACCGTATCTGAGGAAAGCCGCCGAATGATCGACATGATGAAGATGTATTCGGCAGGCGGCATGAACATGGGCATGCCTTTTGAAGAGGATGAGACACTTATCCTTAACGCAAACAACAAGCTTGTTAAGTACATCCTTGACAACGAAGAAGGCGAGAATGTTCCGACCTTCTGCAAACAGCTCTATGACCTTGCCGTGATCGCAAACAAGCCGTTATCACCCGAGGCCATGACAGAGTTTGTCGCAAGGAGCAACGAGATCATGCTGCTGCTTGCAAAGTAAAGTGTCGGAAAAGACATAGTATATATAGCAAAAAAGATGCCGGCAGGAAAACTGCCGGCTTCTTTTTTGTAAGCATAAAGCGGATAGGACCTTTTGACCCCGGCATCATATTACTGTGGTACCAGGTTGGGATCTATGACTGCAGGAGCCTGCTGCATCGCCGCTGCCGCCGCCGCCTGAGCTGCCGCCGCCGCTTCCGCAGCCTGCTGCATTGCCGCTGCCGCTGCTGCTGCCTGAGCTGCCTGAGCCGCCGCTGCTGCCTGAGCTGCCGCCGCTGCTGCCGCAGCATCGCCCGCACTCGGGTCTATCGTAAGCGGTGTGGTGCCGTCAGCACTTGCAGTAACACCGTGTTCGCAATATTCCTGTACAGTCACTATGCCTGCCACCGCGTACGGACAGCCTGCCGCCGCGATCTTGCCGGTAGCTCCGCAGATAAAGGCGATATTTCCTACCGCAGGTATTGCCACGGCAGATGCACCGTGAGGATGCCTTGAGCCGTCGCAGACGCCCATCGCATTATACATCTGTTCATCAACAAGCTCTGTTTTTGAGCCTCCGCCGCAGGTTCCGCCGTATTTCATACCTGAAAGCGAGCATACGGTTGCCCTTATGATACCTTCGGGCTGTACGAAATCCTTATATTCAAGATCTTTATGTATCCTTGACATTACGGCTTTCCATAGAGTCTTTGCTATATTGGTCTCACCCCAGCCGCTGTTTAAGTGCACGTTGTTATCGTAGCCTGCCCAGGCTGCTGCCGTATAATAGGGCGTGTAGCCGCAGAACCATACATCGACGTTGCTGGTGGTGGTTCCTGTTTTTCCTGCGATGGCCATGTTTCCGAAGTTAACCCTTGCACCGGTTCCCTTTGTGACAACGTCCTGCATCGCACTGGTTAACAGGTATGCAGATGTTTCTTTTAACACACGTCTCTGCTTAGGAGTGTTCTCGATGAGCAGATTCCCGTCATGATCGAGGATCTTGGTATAAAAGACGGGCTTGGTATATGTACCGCCGTTTGCTATGGTTGCATAGGCGTTTGTAAGCTCGAGATTGGTAACACCGTCTGTCAGTCCGCCGAGAGCCAGGGCTTGGGTGATATCGGAGCTTACCTGACCGTTGCTTTCGGTCCTTTTTTTAACAAGGGTCGTAAAGCCGAAGTTTAACAGATAATCATAGGCAAGGGTAGGCGTGATATCCGTGATGACCTTAACAGCGATGATGTTAAGAGACTGTTCTATTCCGTATCTGTAGGTGCAGAGGCCTTTATAGCCCTTGTACCAGTTCTTTACGGGTCTGCCGTTTTCATAGCTGAAGGGCTCATCTATATGAGTCGAAGCAAGTCCGTAGCCTTCATGATCGATAGCGGGAGCATAGGCTGCAACAACCTTGAAGGTCGATCCGGGCTGACGCTTGGTATCCGTTGCACGGTTAAGCGTAAGGCTGGCTGCCTTGGAACCGCGGCCTCCGACTAAGGCCTTGACCTGTCCGGTTGACTGCTCGATCACTGAGATAGAGGTCTGGGGCTGCGGAGTAAGGGTGATGCTTTCCGCTGCCAGCTCGTATCCGGGCTGTTCCACATAAGCCTTGTATTCTGCTATCGCTTCATTTGCCTCTTCCTCGGATGAGAAGATCATGTTAAAGCTCTTGCCGCGCTGTTCCTTGAAGTATTTTTCAAAGGACTGCGTGCTGAAATTGACGGGATCCCCATCCGAATTCAGATAGGAGAGCCTTATGTCAAGATAGAGTCTTGTGTTTGACGGGTAGTTGTCGGGATTTGCAAACTCCTCATCACAGATAGCCTGTATCCTGGGATCCTGCGTGGTAAAAATGCTCAAGCCGCCGCTGTAGAGAGAGTTGTAAGCCTGTGCATATGAATAGCCGAGCTGCTCCTGCAGATCGATGATGACCTGCTCAGTGAGCTCGTCCACGAAGTATGAATAGATGGTCTCTTTTTCGATCGTTTCATCTATCTTTTTGATCCTGTCATAGACGTTATCGGCCAGAGCCTCATCATATTCGGCCTGTGTGATATAGCCCTGATCACGCATCTTTTTCAGTACCTCGGCACGCCTTATCGCATTGTTGTCGGGGTGCGAGATAGGATTCCATTTTGAAGGATTCTGGGTGATGCTGGCTATAACGGCAGACTCGGATATCGTAAGTGATCTTGCAGGCTTTCCGAAATATCTGTTTGATGCGGCCTGGATACCGAGGGTACCCTGTCCGAGGTTTATGGTATTTAGGTAGTTTTCAAGGATCGAATCCTTGTCCATGTATTTTTCAAGCTGGACCGCGCAGTACTGCTCCTGGAATTTTCTCCTGAACTTCTCGATCAGCGAAGATTCCTCGGTCCAGTCGGTGAAGACGTTATTCTTAAGCAGCTGCTGTGTGATCGTGGAAGCACCCTGCGAGAAGTCTCCGGAGGTGACTGCCACCATACCTGCTCTGAATATACCGTATATATCGATTCCGTTATGCGACCTGAAACGCTCATCCTCTATGGCGATAAAGGCATTCTGTGTATGCTCGGGTATCTTGTCGAGAGTTACGTATATACGGTTTGAATTCTCGGCGATCAGCTTGGTCAGCTGGTTTCCCTCGGAATCGTATACCGTTGTGGAGTATCCGGCCGGAGCAACATCGACGTTTGATACATCAGGTGCTGTGGCTATAACGCCCATAAATGCCCCGACAGCAGCACACAGTCCGCATGCTCCCGCTGCGATAACAGCCATGACGATTACCTTAAAGGCCGATATCGACAGAAAATTCCCTACCTTTGTGGTAAAGGGGTTCAGGCTTCGTTTTCTTTTTATTATTCCTTGACGCCCATAATTCATATGAGACAGCCTCCTTATAATGTTCCGGTTTATTAAGCCGGGGTTAGTTCATAGTCTTGAGGTGCATTTCATGTAATTATACCAAATCTTGTGTTATATTTAAAGAGGAAAGAAAAATACGGATGAGATCATCAAATCTGTGTAAGGATACGATGATCAAGGCAAATCCAAAATGCAGAAAACAGCCGGACAGGGATGAGATACGGATATGGCGGAGTACAGTACGATAAAGGAAGAGACTAAAGGTGAATATGAAGAGAAAAAATCACGCTTCATAGCAACCTTAAGACCCGTAAAGAGCGAGGAAGAAGCGGTCTCTTTTATCAATGAGATGAAAAAGAAATACTGGGATGCAAGGCACAACTGTTCGGCCTTTCTGATAGGAGATAAGGGTGAGCTTTCAAGATGTTCCGATGACGGTGAGCCTTCGGGTACTGCGGGCAGACCGATGCTTGAGGTATTAAGCGGAAGCGGTCTTACGTATGTTTGTGCCGTGGTGACGAGGTATTTTGGCGGGACACTGCTTGGTACGGGAGGTCTTGTAAGGGCCTACCAGGCTGCTGTCAGGGATGCACTTTCCTCCGCCGTTACCGTTGTAAACAGGGAATGCTTTAACTGCGTGCTTTCCTCGGATTATTCCATATTACAGAAGCTTAAGCGGATGTTTGAAGATGAGCCGTTCATCCTTAAGGACATCACCTATGAGGATGCGGTAACCTATGAGCTGATGATCCCCTGTGACGAGTATGACAGGGCGGAAAAGATGCTTACGGAAGCGACGGGTGGAAAGATCTGCATGGAAAAAAGAGGCAGAGAGTATTTTGAAATACAATGTTAAGGTTATCTTAAGGTTTATCGATTTTACGGGTAAGGTTTTGCTGTTAGCATGTACACATAGCAAACAACAGGCAAGGGTGTGCGGCACCTTCCAAGCTTAAGCACCAAGCCTCGGTAGACACCCTGACCGGTGTTTTATAAAAACAGAATGAGAGGAACATGTTATGTGGACAAGAAAAGAACTTAAGGAAAAAGGAAAGATAACCTTTAAGAGAAATTACTGGAAATGCGTACTTGCTGCAATTATCGCATGCTTTGTGCTCGGGGGATATCCCGGAGCTTTAGGAGGCGGATTTGCAAACAAACATGAAGAAGATTATCAGGTACACAGTAATATTGTAAATGATCTTAACGGTGATGTGACCGGGTTACCCGGAAATGCTTCTGAATATTTCCGCTTCAGACTCGATATTAATAATGACGGGATCCCTGAGATCACAGACATTAGTGATCTCCCCCTCGGAGTAGGGATCGCGATGGGGGTTGGCATTATACTGGCAGTAATTTTGGTTACAGCGATCGTACTTGTTTTGGAGGCATTTATCATTAATCCGCTTGAGCTTGGCTGTGACCGGTTCTTTTACAAAAACCTCGATGAGAAGTCAGATATTGCAGAGATCGCCTACGGTTTCGACCACGGTTACGGAAATATCGTAAGGATAATGTTTAGAAGGGACATCTATTTAATACTGTGGACCCTGCTCTTCATAATACCCGGTATCGTAAAGTCATATGAGTACAGGATGATACCCTATCTTTTAGCTGAGAGACCGGATATGGATCCTGATGAGGCTTTTAAGACATCAAAGATGATGATGAGCGGCCAGAAATGGAAAACCTTTGTGCTCGATCTTTCCTTCCTCGGATGGGAGATACTCTCATTGCTTACCATAGGTATTCTCGGACTGTTCTATGTAAATCCTTACAGAAGAGCCACCTGTGCGGCACTGTATGAACATCTCAGGATAAACACACAGCTTACGGAGATTGAGGAAGCTTAAAGAAAAAGACGTAATGATCCAAAGAGCACCGGGCGATATGCGCGGATTTTAGAGGAAACATAATGAAATATAAGATTCTTGTGGCAGATGATGAAAATGAGATAAGGGAACTGTTGAGGCTGTATCTTGAAAATGAAGGATATGAGGTTGTAGAGGCCAGCGACGGAAGAGAGGCTCTTGATAAGCTTGATAAAGAAAAGCCGGATATGTGCATCCTAGATATCATGATGCCGGAAACCGACGGCTACAGGGTCCTTAAGACTCTGAGAGAAAAAACAGATGGCGGAAACATCCCTGTCATCATCTTATCCGCCAAGGATGCGGATTCGGAAAAGATACTGGGGCTTGATCTCGGAGCCGATGATTATATATCAAAGCCCTTTAATCCGCTTGAGGCCGTTGCAAGAGTCAATTCGCAGATCAGACGTTTTTACCGTCTGGGTTCAAAGGAGATGCAGGATGATGAGAAAAAGCAGATAATTCAGGTTGGGGATCTGATGCTTGATACCGAATCCTGTACGCTTAAGAGGGGAACTGAAAATATAGAGATAACACCGACGGAATACCGCATCATGGAACTGTTCATGCTGCATCCGGGCAAGGTGTTCACAAAACAGCAGATATACGAATATGCCTGGGGTGATGATTACATCATTTCCGACAACAACATAATGGTAGGCATCAGCAAGCTTCGAAACAAACTGTCAGAAGAGCCCTCGAAGTACATAAAGACATTGAGAGGGCTCGGTTACAGGCTGGATAAGGCCGATGTGCAGGGATGAGAGTAATAGTGCAGAGCGTTTTTTATGGATATATCTGGTCTTAAGAGCTATATAATAAAAAAGTTCATACTGGCAGTGATCTTTGTAAGCATCGCAGAATATCTGATGCTTAAGCTTGTTAACTTTTTTTTCCTGCCGATGGTGTCACTCATGTTCTTTAACGGTGAGGATGTGGCTTCATTAAAGACCTCAGGCGTAGTGATCGCACTTTTCATTGCGATCGGTTCGATAATCCTTGAACTTGCGGAATTCATCGTCCCTTCCGGACTGAGCCTTACATTATCCGGCTTCAGAAGCGTAATAGAAAGCAGACTGCAGGAATACATCGTAAATGTCCCGGCCGGGGAAAAATACATATCCCTTCAGACAGGTGAGAAGCTTATACTGATAATAATGCTTGCCGCAATGACTTTTCTGCTGTTACTTCCGTATATTGCGGGTGCGATCATTTTTTCCGCAGATATGGTAAAGAGATTTAGGGCCATTGAGGATAAGGAACGGGAAAAAGAAAAAGCGCGTGAGGCAGTACGCAATCTGATGCTTTCGGACATCGCGCATGACTTAAGGACTCCGATGACGACAGTGTCGGGGTATGCAAAGGCCCTTAGTGATGACATGGTGCCCGAGGATAAAAAAAGGGGGTACCTGGAAGCCATCCAGGCAAAATCGGGCCGGATGAACGAGCTGATAACTCTTCTGTTTGATTATGTAAGGATAGACAGCGCAGGATTTAAGCTTATAAAGGAAGATACAGATCTTTGTGAGCTTGTGCGTGAATGTGCGGCAGCCATTTATCAGGATATAGAGGATGCCAAAATGGAACTTACGGTGGAGGTTCCTGAGGAGAGATACATGATAGATGCCGACAGGGTACAGTTGTCCCGTGTCATAAGCAATCTGTTAGTAAACGCTCTTAAGCATAACGGGGAAAATACAAAGATCGGTATATATCTGAAAAAAGACGGTACCGCGTACAGACTCATGATAGCAGACAGCGGCAACATCATAGAAGAAAAGGTAGCCGCCCACATTTTTGAACCCTTCGTCATGGGAGATGAATCAAGAAGCAGTAAGGGCGGCACGGGACTCGGGCTGTCAGTATCGCAGAAGATAGTGGATCTGCACGGCTTCAGTCTGAGACTGATACAGAAGCCGTACATAAGAAAGTACGATCTGCCTGCGTTTTTTAATAAAATGTTTATGATCACCATCCGACAGCGGTGAAAGCCCGCAGATAAGGGAAAAACGGGCGCGCGAGGCCTTTGGCGGATGTTGAAATACAGGGGTTGTTGGAGTATAATCATTTAAGCGTGGAGAGGATACGAAACAGAATGGAATGCATCCGTTCACACAATTAAGAAGGAGGATTAACAATATGAAGACTTGTCCTAATTGTCATACAGAAGTAGATGACAGTAATGTTTTTTGCCCGGTATGCGGAACTAACATCGATAACCCGGCACAGACGGCGCTTGTTAGCTACAAGCCCGACTGGGATCATACAGCGGAGTTTGATGCAAAGGATATTTCCGATAACAAGGTGGTTGCAATGCTTATGTATCTCACCGGTCTTACGGGAGCTCTGTTATATTTTGCTATACTCTGGCTCATCGGAAAGAGCAAATCCGAATATCTTGCCTTTCATGTAAAGGAGAATTTCAAGCTTTCTCTCGTTGAGACGCTTGTTGCACTTATATCCATAATCCTGTGCTGGACGATCATCATTCCGATCGCAGGCCTGATATGCGAGATCATCCTGTTGGTGGTAAGGGTCATCTGCTTTGTACAGTGTGCAAAGAACGAATCCAAGGAAGCTGCTATCATAAGAGGTTTCAAATTCCTCAAGTGATCAGATCTGAATCATCGTACGGATCGTTGAAGATCATAAGGATCATGGAAACGGTCATAAAAAACAGAGGCTTTGGTCTCTGTTTTTTTATAAGGATCATGCGTCAAGCTTCATGTCGCCGTTTTGTATCCATCCCTTCTTTCTCATGAAATCGGAGATCGAAAGAGACAAAACAGCGGGGATTATGAAGTGCATCAGTATTATCTCGATCATTACGACAGCTCCGGGTATACCTTCTGCTGTCATAGTCTGATAGGTATTTATCTGTCCCACGAGTCCTGCCGTGCCCATTCCTGCGCCTGTTGCGTTATTCGTCATATGTACCATCATCGTGGATATGGGACCCAGTATCGCGCTCGTTATTATGGCAGGAAGCCATATGATGGGCTTTTTAACTATGTTGCTTATCTGCAGCATGCTGGTGCCAAGGCCCTGAGCTAAAAGGCCGTTTATCTTATTTTCTCTATACGATGCAACGGCAAAGCCTATCATGTTTGCACAGCAGCCTACTGTAGCCGCGCCTGCGGCAAGACCGTTTAAGCCGAGTATTATCGCAAGGGCTGCCGAGCTTATCGGCAGGGTCAGTATCATGCCCATTAAAACGGACACTACTATTCCCATGATGAAGGGTGCCTGCACCGTTCCCCAGTTAATGAGGCTTCCTAGCCAGGTCATGAAGGCGGAGATCGGAGGTCCTAATATAAGGCCGACTGCAGAACCGGTAAGGATACAGCAAAGAGGAGTAACAAGTATATCAACCTTGGTCTTTCCGGCCACAACTCTTCCTATGTATACAGAAACCATTGCTGCGATAAAGGCGCCGAGAGGTTCGCCCGGACCTGCAAGCACTATGGCACCTTCCGACAGAACGGTTCCTGCTATGATCTTTGCAGCAAAGGCTCCGAACATTCCGGAAACGGCAGCAGATACAACGGTAAGCGGCATGCCTTTAAGCCTTAGAGCGCAGCCTGCACCGATACCCGCACCTGTAAGAGCCTGAGCTATCTTTCCCATCATCACGATGTTTGCTCCGATGCTTTCCGGGATGAGATTCCCTGCCTGTACTATTATCGTGCCGATTATAAGAGTCGAAAAAAGGCCTGTGGCCATTCCGCTCAAGCCTTCTATAAATATCTCATTTAAGATTTCCGACAGCTTTTTCATTTTTGTCCTCCAAGGTCAGGCGCAAGCCCGTTTTATCCGCCATTTGATGCAGGCGTTATCATCAGATATCAGCTGATATAAGATCGCTCAGCTTCCTTTTGTAGAAGAAATCATGCACCATTTTATCATACTCTTTCCACATGGGAAGAGTCTCACAGATCGATCGTCTCGGACAGTTATAATCATCTGAGGCAAGACACGCTACAGACGAAAGAGTTCCTTCCATAAGTTCCAAGATCTCACCGACAGTATATTTTTCGGGCTTTCTTAAAAGCTTATAACCGCCGCCCTTTCCGCTGGTGCCTGCGATCATTCCGCCCTTTACCAGGTCTTTTACTATGATCTCAAGGTATTTCTTTGAGATCTCCTGTCTTTCGGCTATGTCTTTTAAAGGAATGTACTTATCACTTTCCTGTTTAGCCAGATCCAGCATGACACGAAGCGCATAACGTCCTTTTGTTGAGATCATATAATCTTCCTCCGGCTTTGGTTTTCAGATGTCGGGAAATCCCGCCTGTACTGACATAGTATACCGCGGGGTTAGTAGGTAAATCAAGCATTAGCGATAAAACCTATTGACATAGTAGGTAAATAGTGATATATTGTCATCAACATTTTTTACACAAGGACAGGAAAAAGAGAACATGAGAGTATCAACAAGAGTGGAATACGGGCTGATAGCCTTAACGGACATAGTGATAAATAGCGAGAAGGGAGAGAGTGTATCGGCACCGGATATCGCAAAGAGACAGAATATCTCGCATAAATATTTGGAGCAGATCCTTCTGTTGCTGAGACAGGCCGGATTCATCAGTGCACAGAAGGGCTTAAGGGGCGGATATGTATTAGCCTGCTCACCTGATAAGATCACCCTTTCCGATGTGCTTAACGCGCTTGACCAGAATATCCTTGCGGATATGGATACCCACGGAAATCCCGATGCTCTTGGCTCAGTCATAAATGAATGTTTCTGGGAGAAGATAAACAGAAGCCTTCACAGATATGCGGATGATCTTAAGCTAAGTGATTTCGCAGATCAGTGCAGAAGCAGGATCTCCGATAACTGGGATCTGTATATGATATAGAACCGTAATGATACCGAAGATATGAGGAAAGCCTACAGATCAGAGAAGAATAGCCAATTTGAAAAAATATTCAAAATACCTATTGACATAGTAGGTAAATGATGATAAAGTATCTTCAGACTTAAGGAAAGGAGAGCGCAGATCATGTCAATTAAAGCGATCTATAACCAGAAAGACATCATGTGTTGGTGTATGCGAATGCTTTACTCCCGGGCAGGTGATGAGGCTTTGGCGTACGCATGCCGATGTTGCGCCTCCAGATAAGAGTGGATGAGAACACTTTGAGCCAGATGCCCGGGAGCAGCTAAGCCCTCGGGCTTTTTTACGGAAAGAAAGTAACAGATCAACAAACAGAGGACACAAAATAAATAACAGAATCATAAAAGAGGAGAGATATCATGAGTGAGTACAAATTTGAAACATTACAGTTACACGTTGGACAGGAAGAAGCGGATCCCGCAACAGATGCAAGAGCAGTCCCCATTTACCAGACAACTTCCTACGTATTTCATAACAGCAAGCATGCAGCAGACCGTTTCGGTCTTGCTGATGCGGGAAACATATACGGAAGACTTACGAATTCCACCCAGGATGTACTTGAAAAGAGAGTGGCAGCATTAGAAGGCGGAAGTGCAGCACTTGCGCTTGCATCAGGAGCGGCAGCCATAACCTATACGATCGAGGCACTTGCAGCCGGCGGCGGACATATAGTTGCACAGAAGACGATCTACGGCGGCAGCTACAACCTGCTTGCACATACTCTTCCCCAGTACGGGATAGAGACAACCTTCGTAGATGCACATGATCTTAAAGAAGTGGAAGCGGCGATCAAGGATAATACAAGAGCTATATATCTTGAAACCCTGGGAAATCCTAACAGCGACATCCCCGATGTGGATGCGATAGCTGAGATAGCACATAAGCACGGACTTCCGCTCGTGGTTGACAACACCTTCGGCACACCGTTTTTATTCAGACCGATCGAGCATGGCGCAGACATTGTCGTTCATTCAGCAACCAAGTTCATCGGAGGACACGGAACCACACTTGGCGGCATCATTATAGAATCCGGCAAGTTCAACTGGAAGGCAAGCGGCAAGTATCCTAACATTGCAGACCCTAATCCGAGCTATCACGGAGTATCCTTCTATGATGTAGTAGGACCTGCAGCATTTGTAACCTACATCCGTGCGATACTTCTTCGCGATACCGGAGCTACGCTTGCACCGTTTTCGGCATTTCTTCTCTTACAGGGTGTGGAGACACTTTCCTTAAGACTTGAGAGACATGCTGAGAATACCAAAAAGGTGGTAGAATATCTTCAGAACCATTCCAAGGTAGTAAAGGTAAATCATCCTTCACTTCCGGATCATCCGGATCATGCTCTGTATCAGAAGTATTTCCCTAACGGAGGCGGTTCGATCTTTACCTTCGAGATAAAAGGCGGACAGGATGAGGCGTGGAAGTTCATCGACAATCTTAAGATCTTCTCGCTGCTTGCAAATGTCGCTGACGTAAAGAGTCTTGTGATCCATCCTGCAAGCACCACTCATTCACAGTTGTCAGAGGACGAGCTTAAGGAACAGGGCATCTTCCCCAACACGATCCGTCTGTCGATAGGAACAGAGCATATCGATGACATAATCGCTGATCTTGAAAACGGATTTTCAGCGATCTGAGTCATAACAGAATATATAGAGAATAATAAAAAACATAATTTCAGAAAAGAGAGGATAATATCATGGCTAACATTTACAAAGGAACATTAGGACTCGTAGGAAACACACCGCTTGTAGAGGTTGTAAATATTGAAAAGGAACTCGGCCTTGAGGCTACGGTTTTGGTAAAGCTTGAGTATTTTAACCCGGCAGGAAGTGTTAAGGACCGTATCGCAAAGGCGATGATCGAGGATGCCGAGGAAAAGGGACTCTTAAAGGAAGGTTCGGTCATAATCGAGCCGACATCCGGAAATACAGGTATCGGACTTGCCGCCATCGCAGCATCCAAGGGCTACAGGATCATTCTTACAATGCCTGAGACCATGAGCGTTGAGAGAAGAAGCATCTTAAAGAGCTATGGTGCAGAGATCGTACTCACGGAAGGCTCAAAGGGAATGAAGGGAGCCATCGCTAAGGCGGAAGAGCTTTCTAAGGAGATCCCTGACAGCTTCATACCCGGACAGTTTGTAAATCCTGCAAACCCTGCGATCCATAAGGCTACCACAGGACCGGAGATTTGGAAGGATACCGACGGAAAGGTTGATATCTTTATCGCAGGCGTAGGAACGGGCGGAACCGTAACAGGTACCGGAGAATATCTTAAGGAGCAGAATCCCGATATCAAGGTAGTTGCACTCGAGCCCGAGGATTCACCTGTTCTCTCCGAGGGAAGAGCAGGTGCTCATAAGATCCAGGGTATCGGCGCAGGCTTTGTTCCGGATGTACTCAATACCAAAGTATATGATGAAGTATTCAAGGCTGCTAATCAGGATGCTTTTGATACCGCCAAGCTTCTTGCAAAGAAGGAAGGCATCTCAGTGGGAATATCATCAGGCGCAGCACTCTTTGGTGCGATACAGCTTGCAAAGAGACCTGAGAACAAAGGAAAGGTTATAGTTGCCCTCTTACCCGACAGCGGCGACAGATATTATTCAACCGCGCTGTTTACTGAGTAGACCAGCATCCCATATATTGATGATCATTCCACGGTGAGCGTAAAAGTGATATCTTCAGTTCCTAAGTCTTCATCCTGAGATATCTGGAAATATGGGGTGCCATCATTTCGAAAATGAACCCTCCGGATCCCGTCACAGCGAAGATCACTGTTTATGTCGATCTCACCGTGGTATGCGATCATCAGATCACCTTCATCGTCTGTATAGAATGAATTATGGCCGGGACCGTATTCATTTCTGACAGAATAAAAAGTCAGTACCGGAAAGATACTTTTTTCCCATGAGGAAAGGTTCAGAAGATCCGAGCTCTCATCGGCAGTCAGAAGACCGAGCGCATAGGTGTAACCGTTAGCGGAGCCTCCCGAATAGGTGACATATACCCTGCCGTCTTTTACAAAGCCGTGAGGGCCTTCATTGTTTATAGTTCCCGATACATTTTCCCATCCGTAAAGAGGTCTTGTGAGCAGTACGGGATCGCTTGAAAGCTTCCATGGCTCTTTCTCATCGATCGTCGCAATATAGAGCATAGACCCGGAATCCAGCGCAGTTCCTATATTTTCCCTGTAAGACCATATGACATAGCTTGTGTTTTCAGCCTTTATATATGTCATGTCAAGGGTAATGGCTTTATCCGCAAGGGGCGATCCGTCCTTCTTACATACCCTCACGGGATCATCCCAGCTGTCTGCGGAAATGATGCTCTGACCCTTCTTTTTCCTCATCATATGGCACTGCGGTCCCCAGGTGTGCCCGCTTACCGCAAACAGAATATAGAGCTCTCCCCCTATCACATGAAATTCCGGGGCCCAGAAGGTCTGTTCAAATCCTCGTCCCGGATCAAACGGGAGTATCAGATGTTCTGTCACGCCGTCTGTAAACAGGCCGTCAATATCATCGGCTTCGCGCACATATATGCCTATGTCAT
>JAILPG010000006.1 GCA_024699595.1 Lachnospiraceae bacterium
CATCAAGGATATAAAGTGCGATCTGACCGATGAGATAGCCGAGGGCCTTATAAGAACTGTCATTAAGAATGCACGGATACTTATGCAGAAGCCCGATGATTATGATGCCATGGCAGAGATCATGTGGGCGAATTCACTGTCCCATAACAACCTGACGGAATGCGGAAGAGGCAAGGATTTTTCCGTACATAAGCTCGGACATGCGCTCAGTGCCAAATATGATGTTACCCATGGGGCTTCACTGTCTGCAGTTTGGGGCAGCTGGGCAAGATACCAGATGGATGAAGGCCTTGACAGATTCGCAAGATTTGCTGAAAAGATATGGGATATAAAGGGTACAGATAAAAAGGCTGCCGCTTTGGAAGGCATTGAGAAGACGGAAGCTTTCTTCAGGGAGATAGGAATGCCTGCAAGTCTTTCGGAGCTTAAGGTCGAGCCCTCTGATGAGGATATTAAGAAGCTTGCACTTGACGCTACGATGAATGATACCGTAAAGCTCTCGCGCCTCAGACCGCTTGATGCGAAGGCTGTCGAGGAGATCTACAGGGCGGCGAAGTAGAATACCCACTAAAGCATGCCGAAGAACAGATCAGTAGGTATGAAGAAATTAACAGGCTCAGAAGAATACCTACTAAAGCATGCCGAAGAACAGATCAGTAGGTATGAAGGAAATAACAGGATCCTAAGAATACCTACTAAAGTATGTAGAATGGCAGATTAGTAGGTATGGAGCAACCAACAAGCCTGGAAGAGTACCCACTAAAGCATGCTGAAGAGCAGATTGGTAGGTATGAAGGAAATAACAGGCTCAGAAGAATACCTACTAAAATAGGGCGAAGAGCAAATTAGTAGGTATGGAGCAACCAACAAGATTCTAAGAATACCTACTAAAATAGGGCGAAGAGCAAATTAGTAGGTATGAAGCAACCAACAAGCCTGGAAGAGTACCCACTAAAGCATGCTGAAGAGCAGATTAGTAGGTATGGAGGAAATAACAGGATCCTAAGAATACCTACTAAAGTATGTAGAATGGCAGATCAGTAGGTATGAAGCAACCAACAAGCCTGGAAGAATACCCACTAAAGCATGCTGAAGAGCAGATTAGTAGGTATGAAGCAACTAACAAGCCTGGAAGAATACCTACTAAAGCATGCCAAAGAGCAAATCAGTAGGTATGAAGCAACTAACAAGCCTGGAAGAATACCTACTAAGTCAGGTCAAACAGAAGATTGGTAGGTATGAGAGGGAATCAGGAAAGAAGGAGACAGTATGCCGATACTTGCAGGATATATGGTACCGCATCCGCCGCTTGCCGTACATGAAGTCGGAAGGGGCGAAGAGTATAAGGTTCAGAAAACGCTGGATGCATTTGACGCGGTCGCAAAGGACATAAGTGAATTAAAGCCGGAGACCATCATCGTTACGTCTCCGCACAGCATTATGTATTCTGATTACTTTCATATTTCTCCCGGAGAGAAGGCAGCAGGCGATTTTTCGGGCTTCAGGGCGGGTATGGTAAAGATCGATGCTTCTTATGATACGGAGCTTGTCGGTACGTTATGCGATATCTGCAGGGAAAAAGACTTCCCGGCTGGAACCGAGGGAGAGCGTGCAAAAGAGCTCGATCATGGAACGATGGTGCCGTTATACTTTGTCAACAAGTATTATAAGGACTATCGGCTTGTCCGCATAGGCCTGTCGGGGCTGCCTCTTAAGGAGCATTACAGGTTCGGTTCTCTTATTTCAGAGGCGGTAAACAGGACAGGCCGAAAGGTCGTGTTCATAGCAAGCGGTGATCTGTCGCATTGCCAGAAAGAGGACGGGCCTTACGGCTATAAACCGGACGGACCAAAGTATGATGAGAAGCTGATGGAAGTCATGTCGAAAGGGGAATTCGAAAAGCTGCTTGACTTTGATGAGCGCTTTTTAAGGAGTGCGGAGGAATGCGGACACAGGTCCTTTGTCATCATGGGCGGAGCGTTAATGGACTATGAGTATGACAGCAGGGTGCTCTCGCACGAGGCAACCTTCGGAGTAGGCTACGGGATCGGAATATACAGGTGCAGATAAAAAAGAGCAAAAAGGAGAAAAGCCATGAGTATGGATCCGTATGTGTCCCTTGCAAAGGACACAATAGATGCTTATATAAAGGGAAGAAAGGTTATAGAGCCGCCGGAAGGACTGCCTGAGGAAATGACAAAAGAGCAGGCCGGAGTATTTGTTTCGATACACAAGTTCGGGATGTTACGCGGCTGTATAGGCACCTTTTTACCGACGACCGAAAACATCGCACATGAGATAATAAGCAATGCCATATCCGCATCTACGAGGGATCCGAGATTCCCGGAGATAAGGGAAAATGAGCTTGCTGACCTTGAGATAAATGTTGATGTGCTGACTGAGCCGGAACCAGCAACCAAGGATATGCTCGATCACAAGAGATACGGGGTGATCGTAACAAAGGGCTACAGGAGAGGCTTGCTGCTTCCTGATCTTGAAGGCGTGGACAGCGTGGATGAGCAGATATCCATTGCCAAGCAGAAGGCGGGCATCGCCCCTTATGAGGATGTGGAGCTGCAGCGCTTTGAGGTGGTACGGCACATATAAACACGGGCATGTTGAGAAGCAAAGCATAACTTTGCAGGAAACAAGTGTATACCTGCATGCTACGAAGCCGTGAAGCAACAAAAAGTGAGATGGGCATAGAATCTGAGCGTGCCGTGAAGCAACAAAAAGCGAGATGGGCATAGAATCTGAGCATGTCGTGAAGAAATACCTGGAGATATAGATAAATGAAGATAAAATGTGATGTCTGCATGCATCACTGTGAACTGAATACAGGACAGAGAGGGCTCTGCAAGGCAAGATATAACAGGGGGGACGGCATCTATCCCGCAAACTACGGATTTCTGACTTCGCTTGCTCTCGATCCGATCGAGAAAAAGCCGCTTAAGTACTTCAGGCAGGGTTCAATGATCATTTCGGTCGGAAGCTTCGGCTGTAATCTCAGATGCCCTTATTGTCAGAACAGCAGCATTTCTCAGGCATACGGTGACAGGGATCATCTTACCGAATATGCTGCTCCGCTTGAAACAAGGATCGCTCCCGGGATGGAGAACGGCAGCAGAGGGAATGCAGACCGACAGGAGTTTGCCGAGACATCCTATTATTCACCGGAAGACCTTAAATATATAGCCGTGCGGGCAAAGCGTGACGGAAATATCGGAGTTGCCTATACCTACAATGAGCCGATGATCGCGTATGAATACATAAAGGATACCGGAGAGCTCATCCGTGAGGAAGGAATGGTAAATGTGATCGTGACGAACGGGCAGGCAGAGATCCCGGTGCTTGAGAGGATACTTCCCGTTACCGATGCGATGAACATCGATCTAAAGGGCTTTTCGGATGAGTGTTACAAGGCATTGGGCGGAAGCTTTGAGCTTGCAAAAGACTTTATCAAAAGAGCAGCAAAAGACTGTCATGTCGAGCTCACGACACTTGTCGTTCCGGGCCTTACGGACAGTCCGGAGGATATGGAAAAAGAGGCTGCCTGGATAGCTTCGATCGATCCCGATATTCCGCTTCATATCACAAGATTTTTCCCGAGGTACAAGATGACAGATCCTGAGCCGACGGATATCGGGCTGATGAAGAAGCTGCGTGAGATCGCAGAGAAAAAGCTTAACAGAGTCTGCCTCGGAAACGTGTGAGGTTAAAATGCCCCCCGTAATAGGAAAAAGAGCCGCGCAGGGTGCAATGTAAGAAAAGAAAAGCACCCCGTAGAGGAAAAACAGCCGCGCAGGGTGCATTGAAAAAAATAAAAAATGCGGGCAGGACAGCATGCCCGGAGGAGTAGTATGAAACAGGATTTTACATTTCCGTCGTCGGACGGACGGACGACAATACATGCCGTGAGGTATGTGAGTGAGAACAATGAGAAACCGAAGGCCGTTTTGCAGATATCACACGGAATGGTCGAGTATATCGAGAGATATTCTGACTTTGCGGAATATATTGCAGAACACGGCTTTGTCGTATTCGGGCATGATCATGCAGGTCATGGTGAGTCGGTTGTTTCCAAGGATGATCTTGGATATTTCGGAAAGGAGCCTAGCAGGATACTCATTTCTGACATGCATACGTTAAGATGCATGGCATCTGAGGAATATCCGGAAATACCGTATTTTATGCTTGGACACAGCATGGGATCATTTTTGCTTAGAGAGTATCTGTCTGTGTATGAAACGGGAATGATCAAAAATGACATAAGAGAAGAAGGCTTTACGGGCGCTTTTGATATTGCGGACAGAAAAGATGATATGGATATGAACGGTGGAAATGGCGATCGCTCAGATCCGGATGCGAGAAGCTCAGCCGCAGGCGAAGAGGACATTTCAGGCATATCTGAAGATGAAGATGCACAGGCAGGCGGCCCCAGGTCTTTAAGCGGTGCGATCTTGATGGGTACCGGATTTTCGGCACCCGGGCTGGTGAGCTTTGTGCAGTTTTTGATAGGATGTGTCTCACTGTTTCGCGGTGAGAGGTACAGGTCTCCGTTTATCCAGAAGCTGACCTTTGACAAATCCTACGAGGGCTACGACATGACCGGTGAGGTTCCCGAGAGGAGCTGGCTGACCAAGGATGTAGAGATCGTAAAGAAATACTACAGTGATCCGAAATGCAACTACCTGTTTACGGCAAACGGTTACAAAGGACTGATGGAAGCAGTAAAAAGTGCATGTTCAAAAGAAGATGCAGATAAGATATCAGAGGAGCTGCCGATATTGCTTGTCTCAGGAGCAGAGGATCCGGTGGGAGCAAGGGGCGACGGCGTAAGGCGGTCGGAAGCGCTGTATAAGGAAGCCGGAATAAAGAATCTGACCTGCAGGCTGTTTGACAACGACAGACACGAGATCATCAATGAGACGGACAGGGATCAGGTATATGAAGAGATACTGTTCTGGATGCAGAATCACTTAAAACCCCGCAGTGAAGAACCGTATTTAGAAGATGAAAAAACAGAGGTCTAGGAACACAATTTGATCATTATATCAACAGAGAAATCGGAGGAAAAAAATGAAGATCGATAAACTGAAGACCGTGATACCGATCGTGATAGTGGTGCTTTTGGTGATAATCGTCGCCGGAGGCTCCGTATATTCGGTATCCGAGCAGGAACAGGCTGTTGTCACCATGTTTGGCAAGATAACGGATATAAAGACCGCAGGGCTTTATTTCAAGATGCCGTTCATACAGAATGTTCACAAGGTGGATACCACGACACACGGAATGGCCATAGGCTACACCGAGTCGGCCCAAAAGGATATTAACGACGAGGACAGATATGTGGAGGCCGAAGCACTTATGATCACTTCGGACTTCAATCTGGTTGACGTTGATTTTTACCTGGAATACAGGGTTTCGGATCCTGTCAAATATCTCTATGCATCCAAAGAGCCTGAGATCGTACTGAAGAATCTTGCGATGGCCAGCATCAGATCCACGATAGTAAATTATAAGGTCGATGATGTCATCACCACGGGAAAAAGCAAGATCCAGGCCGAGATCAAGGATAAGCTCATGAAGGAGCTTTCGGACAATGAGATCGGTCTTGAGGTAATGAACATATCAATGCAGGATGCAGAGCCCCCGACAACCCTGGTATCGGCTGCCTTTAAGGCTGTCGAGACAGCAAAGCAGGGAGCGGACACAGCTGTCAACAATGCAAACAAATACAAGAACGAGCAGGTACCGGCAGCAGAGGCAAGTGCCGATGCCATTATCCAGAGAGCTGAGGCCAAAAAAGCATCCCGTATCGCTGAGGCTGAGGGCCAGATGGAAAGATTCAACGAGACCTATGAGCAGTATAAGAATTATCCCTACATAACAAAGAAGAGGATGTTTTACGAGACAATAGAAAATATCCTTCCGAATACCAAGGTGATAATAACCGACGGTCAGACTCAGACAATGTATCCGCTCGACAGCTTCACCGGAGACAGCGGGCAGAACGATGATCAGACGATAAACGATCTTTTAAATCCTGTGGATGAGGAAGAAACGCAGGAATAAAGAGCCTTTTCAGGGAATGCCGGAAGAATAAGCAGACGGAGGACTTAAGATAAATGAAAGAATCAACAGTGAGAAAAGGGTTAATAGCCATTATCATCGCCCTTGTAGTCATAATACTGTTCGGCTCGTCGGTGTTTACGGTAGCCGAGGATGAGTACGCAGTGGTGATGGAATTTAACAAGATAACGAGAGTCGTTGACAAAGCGGGACTCAACTTCAAGGTGCCCGTGATACAGTCGGTAAGGATCATATCCAAGGCCATACAGATCTATGATATCGAGCCGAGCGATGTAATGACGAGTGATAAAAAATCGATGATAGCCGATGATTATATCCTGTGGAAGGTCACCGATCCCGCCGTGTTTATGAAGACATTAAACGGATCTGGAACAAATGCGCAGTATCTTGCAGGTGTTGCCACCTATAATGCCACCAAGAGCATCATATCTTCAATGACGCAGGATGAGGTCATAGCTGCAAGAGGAGAGAAGCTTACGGGAATAATCACCGAGGATGCCAATGAAGATATGCAGAAATACGGCGTTGCCATACTGCAGGCTCAGATCAAATCACTGGATCTTCCCGATGATAACAAGGAAGCAGTTTACGAACGTATGATATCTGAAAGAAACAACATCGCAGCCTCATATGCCGCCCAGGGTGAGGCTTCAGCTCAGAAGATCAGAAATGAGACAGACAGGACGGTGTCTGTAATGAAAGCCGATGCGGAAAAGCAGGCATCCATCCTCGAAGCAGAGGGCGAAGCGGAATATATGAGCATTTTAAAGGACGCGTACAATAATCCTGACAAGGCAGATTTTTACAATTTCACCAGAAGCCTGGATGCACTCAAGTATTCCTTTACGAGAGGAGACAAGACCATAATCCTCGATAAGGATTCGGAGATCGCTTCCCTGCTTTATGGAACAATGCTTGAGGAGGAGTAAACTGTAGATCAGCTCCAATAACAAAAAACCCGCTGATATTTTCATGAGGATCTCATGAAATACAGCGGGTTTTCTTTTTTTTAGTCTACATCATCATAGTCATCCCAGTCGTAATCATCGTAATTATCATAATCATCGTCATTGTCATCGCCGGAGCTGCCTGATGATCCCGTATCGTCATAGTAGATATCGTTCTGTCCGGGAGTGTTTTCTGAACTGTTATCATCAGTATCATAATCTCCTTCTGCGGCCTTGTAGAGCCATTCTTCCAGCTCGGGATCCTTAGCGAGCTCATCCATGAGCACATCCAGCAGCTCATCTGCATCCTCACCGCCCATGGAAATGACATATTCGATCAAAGCGGCATAGTAGTCAAGCTCATCCTCGCTAAAGAACAGAGCCATAAAAGTATCTGCATCCATGCCGTCAAAGCCCTGTATCTCACCGTTTTCATCTATCAGATAGAACAGCTTTGTGACCGGATCATAATGGTATCCAAGATCAAGATCTCCGTTGTAGTGATACACGTCACCGGTATCTGCAAGATACAGGGTATAAGCGTTTGTATCTTCGCTGTAATGCTCATAGCAGCCTGGCCGTTATCGCCCTTGAACTGCTGATACTGGAACAGAGGCAGGGGCTGGCCGTTAAGATGAGGCCATTGACCGTTGAAGTTGAATACCGGAGCCGACCCACCTGCCGTAGTACAGAAGGCGTTTGTACGGCCAAGTGAGATATATTTGGAATCACTGTCCTTTAATATCACCCTCATCTCGGCATTCTGAACCTGCGACGCTGTAAGCCCAAGCTCGGATTCGACGGCAAATCCGCCGTTTCGCACATCTTTATA
>JAILPG010000016.1 GCA_024699595.1 Lachnospiraceae bacterium
TATAAATTTGTAACACTGATGATGTGTTCGATATTGCTGGTCAGTACCCCCGTTGCAATTCTTGCGGACACAGACGAAGCGGTTGTATCTGAAGCATCTGACACATCGGGATCATCGTCGGAAGTGTCGGAGCCTGCATCAGAGCCATCGGGAGAGAGTGATCCCGAGCCTGCAAGCGAACCGTCTTCTGAACCGGTTGCAGAGTCTGCAAGCGAACCGGGAGCAGACATTACCCCTTTACAGGACCCTGTACTGTTTGCGGTTTCCATACCGACAGAAGATATTATACCCGCACAGGAACCGGCAGTAGTTTTGACTCCCGAACAGATGTTATCTGTTCTTATGGCAGCATCGGTGGTTGGGGGAATACCCGTTTCCGAGCCTTCACAGACACCGGAAATATTAACGCAGCCTGCCGAACCTGCAGCTACTGAACCCGCAGAAAATGACAGTGAAGATAACGAGACAGAACTGTCAGCTTTAGGCGGTCTGTCTGCTTTGGGAGCAGCACCTGTATCATATGACGATGGCCAGAGAGTTACAGGTAACAATATTGTTGATGCAGAAAAATTCTTTGCACAGGGATATGACGAAAATCTTTGCTGGGCGGCTACAGCAGCGAACATGCTGTGGATTTCCGGTTACGGACAACAGGCGATAAATCCTATAACCGATCAGGCCTTCCAAAGTGAAGATGAGATATTTGATTATTTCTGACAATGCTTTACCGATGAAGGCGGTGATCCGGAACTTGCTATCGAGTATTTTATTGAGGGTAACTATCGGGCACAGGGTATAGACGGATGTTCCCAGCTTAGGATAGATCAGGAGACAGGCAGGGCAGTTCTTCCCGGGAATCTTATCCCGGGCATGGACAGTATTCCCGATGATGAGGTAATTGTGGTAGACCAAAGAGAAATCTATACGGATATATTTACTGCCGTAGGGGATCTGACCGGAAAAGCCATGGGTGTATGGATCAGATTTTGGGAGGATGCTCAAAACAGATTTGATACAAATGCGCATTGGGCTACGATCTGGGATGTTGTAAAAGATGCAGCAAACAGAATAGTAGGTATATTGCTTGTAGATTCGGATAATGACGCGGCAGCTGATCCATATAACGATAGTACGACTGATGAGGAAAAACAGGAAACTGATCCGGCAAGAAGAGCAGCACTTGCTGCACGCATGCCTGATTCGTATACATATTACGAAATCGCAAACGCGGCGTTTTCAGTCATAGAAGATGGAGAAAACACCGGCTATATAAAATTAGTAAGCTACGGCGGAGAATTTTATACGGCACTTATCGGAGCCATCCTTACGCTTGCTGATTATTCCTCAAGTGGCGGAAATTCCCAGCCTGCTGTTGTAATCGTCAATCCGGACCAGAATAAAGAAGACCGGAATGAGGATACACATGGAACGAGCGAGGCGGTTGCACCCGGAAACGACACGACAACCGCATTGGCATTTGATCCGAAGGATCCCACTGCTGTACTGGCTGTTTTAGAAGCTGTCAAAGCAGCGATGATCCAGAACAATCTCGTCCTGTTTGCTCCTACGGGAAATATATACGATAAGAATATAAACACCGGATACAGTATGATCATCCGCAGAATGTACAGGGCGTTAGCAAACGTGTATATCAACGGAAAACGTATCCCTGATAACGGAAAATATTATAATATCACAGAGACTCCGAACGGGATGTTCATGATCACGTTCACTGATGATTATATGAGGGCATTAGGCGACGGCGAATATTCGGTCAGAATGGATTTTATCGGAGCAGATGATATAAACATCACGGTTTCGATCAAATAACAAATTTCTTTGCCAAGCGGGACGGTTCTTTTTGGCACGCCCATGTGCCAGGGAGAACCGTCCCTTTTGGCACTATTATGATGAGCACTATCTTTGCACAGTGGCAGCAGGCGGAGACAGAAGGATAGTAAAACCGATACGGATGGGGATAAGACACGGACATCCTGTTGTGGTGAACCGTCAGTTATGTGTGGCAAATGCTTTCGAACAGATACTTGAGGAACGTACGCCGCGTTTTCATAAGGCTGTCAGGTCCTTCTATGATACATACGGATTTCCCGTTGCCGGACTGATAAAGACAAAGAAGGCTGCAGATGCAGTGTATCTCATCATGAAGCCGTTAGAATGGATCTTTCTTATCGTTCTGTATCTGACCGATGTTAATCCGGAAGATCGTATAGCCCTTCAGTACACGGGGATCAGGTAGTTTTTTCTATAATAACATATCCGCAGTATACTTTTAGCACCTATGATTATTTCCGCCGTTCTATTATAATAGTCCTTGTTTGGGAAAGGATCATATTTATGAAAAACAGATTATTGTACACGCTTCTGACACTGATAATGGCCGCATCCCCCTTAACCGGGTGTGAAGAATACTATTACGAGGACTGGGATTATGAGGAAACAGAGCCTGAGTCCACGAAGAAATATGATATCGCAGACAGGATGCGGGATAAGTATGAGGAAGAGCTTGGGAAACGTATACATCACAACAGCGGGAAAAAGGAAGCAGATGTTTCCGATATTGAACCTGTTAATGTTTCGGATGATGCAGGATCCGCGACCATCCTGATATATATGAACGGATCGGATCTTGAGACAAAGGCGGGTCTTGCTTCCACCGATATCGAGGAGATGCTTGATTCGGGTATAGGTGACAATGTGAATGTCATCATTCAGACCATGGGAACAAAACGATGGCACGATTACGGTATCTCATCAAAAACTTCACAGATCTATAGGGTAAAGAACGGAAAGCTCATTCTTTTAGAAGATGACCTTGGACAGCTTGACTGTACGGATTATCGGACACTGTCCGATTTTATAGATTATGGTAAAAGCAATTATCCGGCCGACAGGTATATGCTGATCTTCTGGGATCACGGCGGGGGTCCCGTATATGGTTTCGGATATGATGAATGGCAGGATGAGGATTATTCTCTGACGCTTGACGAGATACAGAAGGCCCTTCGTAAAAATGACGACATCAGTTTCGATATCATCGGAATGGACTGCTGTATCATGGCCAATCTGGAGACATGTTATGTCCTTTCACCCTTTTGCAGGTATGCCGTGCTGTCCGAAGATTTTGAATCCGAACTCGGATGGATGTATAAAGACTGGATGAAACTCTTTGATGAAAATCCGGGAATGTCCACGCCGTTGCTTGGAAAAAAGATCATAGACGGCGTGATAGAAGCTAATGAAAACGATTTTTACAGCGGCGACTCTACCACGATGATCCTGGTGAATGAGAGCGCGGTTCCCGATCTTATGGATAAGTGGACGGAGTATGCGTATAAAAACTCCGACAGACTTCTTGGCTCAAATTACAGTAAACTCCACAAAGCCAGGGGCAGAGGACTGATCGATGACCTGCTTGATGCGTGGGAAGATGATGACAGTTACGTGACAATGGACAATTATTATGTCAGTGATGTGATGTCAATCGTTGAGAATGTCGGTGCAAAAGGAAGATCCACCGATGATCTCAAAACCTCTCTAAAGGCCTGTGTTGCATATTTCGGGCACACCTCCGATAAAAATGAACTTACGGGGCTTGCGGTTTCACTTCCGTACGGAGACCGGTCATATTACGAGAAGTTAGTGGATGTATATTCCGAATGCGGGATAGATAAGGATTATATAAAATGGCTTGAAGGCTTTGTCAGTGCCCGCGGAAGCAATGATTACTGTGATTACAGCGATTTCGAGGATTCCTGGTGCGGCTGGGGAACCTATGGGGAAGGCTGGAGCTCCTGTGACAGAGACGAGGATTTCGAAGACTGGGAGTACGATTATGAGGAGGAGATCTGGTATCTCATCGAGGACGGCAATGTCTATCTCTATGATGATGAGTTTGACATGATGTTCTTCTACGATGAAGAGGAAGATGAAATATACTACTATGATGAGGATGATGATGACTGGTACATTCTGGAGGATTGACTTATCGCAGATAAGGGACTTTTGAAAGCCTTTCAGATTGGAAGATATTATGAGTGATAAGAAAAAGAGAAGCGCACTACTTTTGGCAGCCTGTATCGTTCTGTTAATGACGGCAGGATGCGGATCGAAAAATATAAGCTTCTGCGGAGTCTGGGATTATCCCGAATACAATGTCCGTCTGCAGATATTTGAAGACGATACGTGGGAAATGCAGGATGAGACAGGAGCCGTGATCGCCGGAGGCTATTGTCTGATAGACGGTGAGACTGCCGAGCTTTATTACAGCTTTGGTTCTCCGTGGGAGAGTGAGGGTGATGATCCCGTGATGTATAACGTACTTAATTTCAAGAGAAAAGGAAAGCTTTCGGATGGCCTTGGTTATCCGCTTGTTTTGACAGATGAAACGAAATGAGGCGCTTTGTAATTGTATAAGGCTATTTTCGTTTTCGTGGTTGACAAAAGAACAAATGTTCGATATAATCAAATTATCGAATGCCAAGCGGGACGGTTCTTTTTGGCACGCTCATGTGCCAGGGAGAACCGTCCCTTTTGGCACGCTTTTGGCACGCCTTTTTGGCACGCCCCTTTTGGCACGCCTGAACGAAAACTATTTGTTAATGAAAGCAAATGTATTATAATGGTGTTTGGACAGTCTTAACAGCATAAACAGGCTTTTACGCATATAGCAGCATTATAAAGGAGGTATTTTCATGGATTCAAAACAACTGATAGCGGAAGGCA
>JAILPG010000031.1 GCA_024699595.1 Lachnospiraceae bacterium
TCCTTTGACGGAACCTGCCTCTATGAACATCTCGATCCCAGACAGGGATATCATCCTCACTGGGGGACGCTTATATACAATTATGCGAGACCCCAGGTCAAGAATTATCTCATAGCAAACGCCCTGTACTGGATCAAGGAGTACCATGCGGACGGTATCAGGATGGACGCCGTTGCGTCAATGCTTTACCTTGATTACGGCAAAAACGACGGGGAATGGATACCAAACCTCTACGGCGGCAAGGAAAATCTGGACGCTGAGGAGTTTATCAAGCATTTAAACTCTATCCACAAAAAGCTTGATGACGGTTCCTTGATGATAGCAGAGGAATCCACAGCCTGGCCAAATGTGACCGGAGACCTTGACGACTCCGGGCTTGGCTTTGATTATAAATGGAACATGGGCTGGATGAATGACCTGATAGAATATCTGAGATTTGACCCCTTCTTCAGGACGCATCATTACGGGGAACTGACCTTCAGCATGATCTATGCGTATTCCGAAAGGTTCATCCTAAGCTTTTCCCATGATGAGGTGGTACACGGGAAGGGCTCGATGTTATCAAAGATGCCGGGCGATACCTGGTGCAAATTTGCAAATCTCAGGGCTGCCTACGGCTATATGCTGACTCATCCGGGCAAGCTCTTAAGCTTCATGGGTTCGGATATCGGAGAGTATGATGAGTGGAATGAGGAAAGATCGGTAGAGTGGGATCTGCTTAAATATGACGAGCACAGGCAGTTCAATGATTACATAAGGGATCTGCTGCATCTTTACAGGGAAAATCCTGCGCTCTACGAAAGAGACAACGAGACCGACGGTTTCGAATGGATCAACAACATATCCGCAAACGAGAATATAATCGTATTTTTGAGGAAAGCTGAGAAGCAGACGCTGCTGTGCGTGATGAATTTTTCAAATCTCGTGTTTGAAAAGCGAAAGATCGGAGTGCCATACCCGGGCAAATACAAGGAGATATTCAATTCGGACAGGGAAAAATACGGCGGAAAGAACAATATCAATCCCAGGGTCAAGTTTTCAAGGCTTTCGGAATGTGACGGCAGGGATGATTCGATCACAATAAAGGTTGCGCCTTTATCACTGTCTGTCTTTCGCTATGACGGAGAGAAGGGTTAAGCTTTGACCCCGGTATCAAAACGTGGTAAAATAATGAAGTTTAAGGGAGTTTTATCATGAGCGTTCTTCAGGCGATAGTAATGGGGATAGTCCAGGGACTTACCGAGTTCCTTCCGGTCTCCAGCTCAGGACATCTTGCCATATTTAAAAACATACTCGGTGTCGATACGGATTCAGGCATTCTGTTTGATGTCCTGCTTCATGTGGCGACACTTATCGCTGTATTTGCTGCATTTTACAGGGACGTGATAAGACTCATCGTCGAGTTTTTTGTGATAGTTAAGGACGGATGCATCAATCTCGGCAGGTTTTTTAAGAATCTTACGGCAAAGGACAAAGAGGATTATATCAATGTTGCATCGAATTCCTACAAGAAATTCGTCCTTTTGCTGCTTGTATCGACGGCTGCGACCGCAGTTCTGGGCGTGCTGTTAAAGAAGGTTGTCGAGGGCGTTAACAGTAACCTCTTAGTAACGGGAATATCTCTTATCGGTACTGGGGTTATACTGATCATTTCGGATTACATTAACGAGGGCGGAAAGAGACCGAAGGATGCAACTTACACGGACGCTCTCTTAGTCGGATCCGCTCAGGGAGTGGCCACTCTTCCGGGTCTTTCCCGGTCGGGCAGTACGATAGTGGCCTGCATGCTCTGCGGATTTGACAAAAGATTTGCCATCAAATACTCATTCATTATGTCAATGCCCGCCATTTTGGGAGCACTGATACTTGAGATAGGCGATGTGGACACTTCGGTGATATCCGGATCCGAAGTGGGAGCGTACATAGTGGGAATGATCTTTGCCGGAATAATCGGATTTATTGCGGTAAAGCTGATGATAAAGATAGTGCTTAACAGGTATTTCAAATATTTTGCCTTCTACTGTTTCTTAGTGGGAGCGATATCTGTGATAGCATTTCTGGTAATGCTTTAAGGGGGGCATTCAGGATTCAGAGGGAGGATAAATGATCGATGGCTGGCAGGGGGTCAGGATCTACACGGAAAAAAGGCACTAATCAGAAAAAAGCACGGGGCGGCGGACTCTTTGATGAGATAATGATGCTTTTGGTGCTTACTGTTTCAGTGCTTTTATTATTGAGTACATTCAGGCTGCTTGGAAAGTTCGGAAATGCAGTCGGCGGGGTCATGTTCGGGATGTTCGGACTTGCATCCTATGCGGTTCCGTTTGCCATATATTTTTCCTATCTGCTGCATAGTTCACACAGGGGCAGCCCTGTGACAAACATGCGCCTCTATTCGATCTGTCTGGCGCTCCTTACGGTATGTGGTCTCATCCATATGTTCCTTATGCAGGACACTGACTTAAAGACGGTTGAGTATTATGCGCTCTGCAGCGAGGAAAGAAGGGGAGGAGGGCTGTTTGGTGCAGCCATAGCGATCTTTCTTTCAAAGACCATAGGCAATATAGGAACGTATATAGTCCTGTTCATACTTTTAGTGATCTTTTTAGTAGTAATCACGGAGAAATCCCTGATAGGAGGCATCAAAAGAGGCTCGAGATCCCTTTATGACAGACATGTGGAAACGGCAAAGATCCACAGGGAGTACAGGGAGAGCCTTGAGGAGGAGTATAAAAAAGACAGGGAGCTAAGAAACAGGGAAAGAGAAGAGCGCGACAGAGAGAGACTTGAAAAGATCAGGGAGCGCGAAGAGGAGAGGACCGAGAGAAAGCGCGAGCAATATATAAAGCGCGAAGAGCGTTTTAGGGCAAAGCAGGAGGAAAATGTGGCCCGTGAAGCCGCCATGGCGGAAAAGAGAAAGAAGCGCTCAGAGATGAAGGTCAGGGGTGTCATGCTCGATACAAAGCTTGTCGATGACAATGCTATCAGAGACGACCTCCATGAGATAAAATACGATCTTACAGAAGAGGATTATAAGGCTTTAAACTTAAAAAGCGATCATCTGATAAGCATAGATACAAAAAACAGCCCAGAAAAAACGGAAAGAGTATCCGATATACCGGCTTTCCCGGATGATGACCCTGTCATAAAGGGAAATATAATTGACGATGACGCAGACGACGAGATCATCCTGCCTCCGGTGAAGCCTGTTCAGGTAAACAGAACTGAAGCAGACAGACCTGCAGTAACCGGGACTTCGGCCGGAAAAACCGCTGCAGAAAGGCCTTCTGCAAAGGCCGTAAGCAGAACGGATAAGGGCACACAGGGGTCAGCTGTGATAAACATGAAGGGGAACCCGAAAGATCCGTATGCATCTTACAGGATACCTCCAAAGGATCTGCTGGACCTGCCTAAAGCAGGCTCAGGCGGCGATTCTATGTCATCGCTTAAGAATACTGCGGCAAGACTTAAAGAGACCCTTAAGACCTTCGGAGTAAACGTGTCGATGACAGAGATTAGTCAGGGCCCCACCGTCACGAGATTTGAGATGGTTCCGGAAACAGGGGTAAAGGTCAGCAAGATCCTAAGCCTTTCGGATGATATCAAGCTTAATATGGCGGCCATGGATGTGAGGATCGAGGCTCCGATCCCCGGAAAATCCGCGATCGGAATAGAGATACCGAATAAGGAACCTGTACCGGTCCATTTCAGGGAACTGATCGAGGATGACAACTTTGCGGATGCACAGTCAAAGATCACCTTTGCGGTCGGCAAGGATATAGAGGGAAAGGTGGTAGTATGCGACATTGCAAAGATGCCCCACCTTCTAATAGCGGGAGCTACGGGATCGGGTAAATCCGTATGTATCAACACACTTATCATGAGTATCCTGTATAAGGCAAGACCCGACGAGGTCAAGCTTATCATGATAGACCCCAAGGTGGTGGAGCTGAGTGTTTACAATAATATACCCCATCTGATGATACCTGTCGTGACCGATCCGAGAAAGGCGGCGGCAGCGCTTCAGTGGGGCGTTGCGGAGATGACCGACCGATACAACAAATTCGCAGAATACGGCGTAAGGGATATGAAGGGCTACAACAAGAGAGTCGAGAGGGACTTTAAGGATGTACCCGAAGATGAACGCCCGAAAAAAATGCCCCAGATAGTCATTATCGTAGACGAGCTTGCGGACCTTATGATGGTAGCATCCAAAGAGGTCGAGGCTTCGATATGCCGTATAGCACAGCTTGCAAGAGCGGCAGGCATTCATCTTGTGATAGCGACCCAGCGTCCTTCCGTGGATGTCATAACGGGACTCATCAAAGCAAACATGCCGAGCCGTATAGCCTTCAGCGTATCATCGGGCGTGGATTCAAGGACCATACTTGACATGACCGGCGCCGAAAAGCTTTTGGGAAAGGGCGACATGCTGTTTTACCCTCAGGGCTATTCAAAGCCTGCAAGACTTCAGGGAGCCTTTGTCACGGACGATGAGGTATCAAGGGTCGTTGAATATCTGATGAACCAGGGTGTGGCTGAATATGATGACAGTGTTCTCTCAAGCCTTAATAACGAACCGTCACAGGGCTTAAACGGTGCAGGTGCGATGTCCGGACTTGACGAGAACGGACGTGATGAACTGTTTGAGAAGGCGGCAAGGATCATAATAGAGAAGGACAAGGCGTCTATCGGAATGCTGCAGAGAATGTTCAAGATAGGCTTTAACAGGGCGGCAAGGATCATGGATCAGTTAGCGGAAGCCGGTGTCGTCGGAGACGAACAGGGCACCAAGCCCAGAGAGATATTGATGAGCAGTGAACAGTTTGACCAGTATGTGGAGGAAAGTATCTGATGAAGACCGATATCGAGATCGCAAGAGAAGCAATACTGAAACCTATAAGTGAGATATGCAGGGATCTGTCGATCGATGAAAACGATTATGATCCTTACGGGAGGTATAAGGCCAAGCTGTCCGAGGATTATCTGAATAAGATAAAAGACAGAGAGGACGGAAAGCTTATACTCGTAACTGCGATAAATCCCACTCCCGCAGGTGAGGGAAAGACGACGGTAAGCATAGGCCTTGCGCAGGCTCTGTGCGGTCTTAAAAAAAAGGCAATGCTTGCTCTCAGGGAGCCGTCTCTTGGCCCGTGCTTTGGTATCAAGGGAGGAGCTGCCGGTGGCGGTTATTCACAGGTGGTTCCGATGGATGAGATAAACCTTCATTTTACGGGTGATTTTCATGCCGTAACCGCAGCCAATAATCTGCTTGCTGCACTTATAGACAATCATATCCATCAGGGAAACGAAAAGCGGATCGATACAAGGAGCATAGTATGGAAACGCTGCGTAGACATGAATGACAGGGCGCTTCGAAACATAGTCGTGGGTCTTGGAAACAAGAGTGACGGCTTTGTGAGGGAGGATCATTTTGTCATTTCCGTTGCATCCGAGGTCATGGCTATACTCTGTCTTGCAAATGATATCCCCGATCTTAAGAGGAGACTTGAAAAGATAATAGTTGCCTATGATATGGACGGAAATCCGGTCACGGCAAAGGATATAAAGGCAGCCGGTTCTATGGCTGTGCTGTTAAAGGATGCGATAAGACCCAATATGGTACAGACGCTTGAGCATACGCCTGCGCTTGTTCACGGCGGGCCTTTTGCAAATATCGCACATGGCTGCAATTCGGTGAGAGCCACGAAGGCAGCACTTAAGCTTGCCGATTATGTCGTTACCGAGGCAGGCTTCGGCGCGGATCTCGGAGCCGAGAAATTCTTTGACATTAAATGCAGACTGTCGGGACTTAAGCCCGATGCCGCTGTGATCGTCGCAACCGTACGCGCTCTTAAGTATAACGGAGGAGTAAGCAGAGATGCGCTTTCTTCAGAGAACATGGATGCTCTTAAGAAAGGTATTGTAAATCTTGAAAAACATATCGAAAACATCGGACAGTTTGGCGTCCCCGTAGTTGTTGCATTAAACGTATTTGACAGCGATACACAGAATGAGCTTTCGTATGTGGAGCAGTTTGTAAGGGAAAGAGGCTGCGAATTTGCTGCCGCAAGAGTATGGGAAAAAGGCGGAAAAGGCGGAGAAGAGCTTGCAGAAAAGGTGCTTTATACTCTTGAGAATAAAAAGCCTTCATTCCGCTTCCTCTATGATGTGAATGATACGATAGAAGAAAAGATAGATACGATCGCAAAGAAGATCTACGGTGCAGGAAGGGTAAGCTATTCAAAGGAAGCAAAGAGCCATATGGCAGAGCTTGAAAAGCTCGGACTTGATAAGCTCCCCATCTGTGTAGCAAAGACGCAGTATTCCCTGTCCGATGATCCGAAGCTTCTTGGAAGACCAAAAGATTTTGAAATGAATGTAAGGGATATGTATGTATCGGCGGGTGCAGGTTTTATAGTGGTGCTTACGGGTTCGATACTTACGATGCCCGGACTTCCGAAGCATCCTGCGGCATATGATATCGATCTTACGGATGACGGAAAGATAGTGGGGCTGTTCTAAGGAAAGACTGATAATATATGTCTATAAAAGAACGTTTCCATAATGAAAGGGAAAAAGAGATGGCAGTTATAATTGACGGAAAAGCAGTATCTATAGCGATAAAGGATGAGCTTAAGAGCCTGGTGGAAGAGAAGGCAAAGGAAGGAAAAAAGGCCTGTCTCTGCGTCATCCAGGTCGGAGATGATCCCGCATCCAGCGTATACGTAAACAACAAGAAAAAAGCATGTGAATATATCGGGATAGAGTCAAGATCTTACGAGCTTTCCGCAGACACAACGGAGGAGAAGCTTTTATCCATTATAGATGATCTGAACAATGATAAAAGCGTAACCGGAATACTCGTACAGCTCCCGCTGCCTGCACAGATCGATGCTGACAGGGTTATAAGGCGGATAGATCCGAAAAAAGACGTTGACGGTTTTCATCCGATGAATGTCGGAGCGCTCAGTATAGGAGAGGACTGTTTTGTTTCCTGTACTCCTCAGGGCATAATCGAGCTGCTTAAAAGATATGATATAGAGATCGAAGGAAAGCAGTGCGTGGTGATCGGCAGGAGCAACATTGTCGGAAAGCCCATGGCGATGCTTCTGCTTAAGGAAAACGGAACAGTCACCGTATGCCATTCGCGGACAAAGGACTTAAAAGAAGTATGTAAGAGGGCAGACATTTTAGTTGCGGCAGTCGGGAAACCCAAAATGATAGATCACGAATACATTAAGGAAGGCGCGGTCGTTATCGATGTGGGGATACACAGGATGGAGGATAAAAAGCTCTGCGGAGATGTGGATTATGATGATGTATTTGATCACTGCAGCGCGATCACTCCGGTACCCGGAGGTGTCGGCCCGATGACGATAGCCATGTTAATGAAGAACTGCTGTAAGGGCCTTTGACGGATCTAAGGCCGTTTAGATCACGGAGAATCATATAGTAAATGAAGTGTCCCAAGTGTAATGCCGAGATCCAGGAAGGATATTTATACTGTCAGGAATGCGGCGAAGAGATACGTATGGTGCCCGACTATGAGGTGGAGCTTGATGCCATCATAGATGAGGGCGTCAGCGATGTTGCAAAGATCGTAGCCGACGGAGATAAAGAGGAAACCGGGAAGAATCCCGAGAGCCAGGTCACGTCAGAGGGCAGGGATAAGGAAGAGAAAAAAAAGAATAAGGAAACGAGATTCAAGATCGCGGTGATATCAGCATCAAGTATTCTGGTGATATCGCTTCTTTTGTATGCGATCATACGCTTCAACCAGTATTTCAGCTATGAATACCAGTATCAGAATGCTCTCGAATACTACAATATCGGCAATTACGCCGATTCGATAAAGACCGCAAAACATGCACTCGAGCTTAAAAAGGGCGACAGAAACGTAAGCCTCTTAATGGCGGACAACTATTATGCGCTTTCGAAATATGACGAATCCAATGCCATCTTATATAATCTGCTAAACGCAAACAACGAGGACAGCGAGGTATATGACAGGATACTTGAAAACTGTCTTGCTACCGGTGATTATTCGGCGATCCCGGAACTTATCAGGATAAGTCCCACCGAAGGCATCAGGAACAAATTTGCTGCGTATATGGCCTCGCCTCCGGAGTTTTCGGACCCTTCGGGCGAATATGAGGATGATCTTGAGATCTGGCTTACTGCCGGCACTACAGGGACCATATACTATACCACGGACGGAAGCGAGCCTGATGAAAACTCGACCGTATACAGGGAACCCGTAAAGCTGTCGGAGGGTGAGTGGATCATAAAAGCCCTGTT
Source organism: Lachnospiraceae bacterium (assembly GCA_024699595.1). Next base: position 8,302 of record JAILPG010000031.1, read on the forward strand.
TATAAACGATTACGGGATAAGGAGTGATACGGTCACCAACACGTACACGATAGATTACGGTTTTGTTACGGTCCCGAAGCTGTGGCTGCAGAGCGGAAGCTATGTGATACCTGAAACCGTGGGAGTAGATTATCCTGAAGAATATACCGTCTATTATACCGATGACGGGGAGGATCCCACGGAAGAGTCAAAGGTTTATGAGCGGCCGCTTCTCATGCCGATGGGAAAGTCGGAATTCCGTTTTGTATGCATGGATGACAGGGGCAGAAAATCCGACGTTATAGTTGCCACCTATACAGTGGCAATGAACTGCATAATCGATCAGGAAACCGCGGTAAATGCGATCAAGTTCCAGTTAATGAGCAGGGGAGAAGATGTTCTGAGCAGGACCTACAAAGTCAAGGAAGCCCTGGGTTATCAGAACAGCAGCTTCTATGTGATCCATGAGTATTCTTCGGGTGGCTCAGATACGGGAAGGCTGTTTGCGGTGGATACGATGACGGGGTCACTCTTCTCTATGAAATACAACGAAGAAAAAGCTGAGTATGTACTTACAAATATATGATCGCCGGTATTGATTTTTGAGGCTTCAGATATTATGATGTTTTGGTCAAAAGCCCGTCAGAAAACAGGTTTATTATTTCAGGAGGTTTGCAGATGTATAAGATCGTTGAGGCTAAAATGTTGGCCGAGAGTATTTACCTGATGGAAGTGGAAGCTGAAAGGATAGCAGGATCCTGCCTTCCCGGTCAGTTTGTGATCGCAAGGATCGATGATAAGGGAGAGAGGATACCCCTTACGATCTGTGATTATGACAGTGAAAAAGGCACGATAACCATTGTGTTCCAGGTTGTTGGAGCTTCGACTTACAAGATGTCATTTTTAAAGGCAGGGGACAGCTTCAGAGATTTTGTCGGTCCTCTTGGTCAGCCTTCGGAGTTTACGAAAGAGCCTCTCGATGAGCTTTCAAAGAAAAAGATACTCTTTGTGGCAGGCGGTGTCGGCACAGCCCCCGTATATCCCCAGGTCAAGTGGTTAAAAGAACACGGGATCGATGCGGATGTCATAGTGGGAGCAAAGACCAAAGATATCCTTATACTCGAAGATGAGATGAGAAAGGTCAGCGGAAATCTCTACGTGACTACCGATGACGGTTCATATGAGAGAAAGGGTATGGTTACCGAAGTCATCAAGGATCTCATAGAAAATGAAGGGAAAAAATACGATGTATGTATTGCTATAGGCCCGATGATAATGATGAAGTTCGTATGCCTCTTAACAAAGGAATACGGCCTTAAGACCATCGTAAGCCTAAATCCCGTAATGGTAGACGGTACGGGAATGTGCGGAGCCTGCAGGGTGAGTGTTGACGGAAAGGTTAAATTTGCCTGTGTTGACGGCCCTGAATTCGACGGCCATCAGGTCAACTTTGATGAAGCAATGAAGCGCCAGCAGCTTTATAAGACCAAGGAAGGACAGGAATACCTAAAGGTTAAGGAAGGCGATACCCATCACGGCGGATGCGGAAACTGCGGAGGTGACAGATAATGGATGTAAATGTAAAGGTACCGGTAAGGGAACAGGATCCAAAGGAAAGAGCAAAGAATTTTAAAGAGGTTTGCTACGGCTATAATGAAGAGGAAGCCGTTCTGGAAGCCGGAAGATGTCTCAACTGCAAGAATGCGAGATGTATCGCGGGATGTCCGGTTGCCATTAATATTCCTGCCTTTATACACGAGGTTAAGGAAGGAAACTTTGAAGAAGCAAACAGGATCATCGCTGAAGCTTCATCTCTTCCTGCTGTATGCGGAAGGGTATGCCCTCAGGAAAGCCAGTGCGAAGGCCAGTGCATAAGAGGAATAAAGGGAGAGGCGGTATCGGTCGGAAAGCTTGAAAGATTTGTAGCGGACTGGGCAAGGGAGAATAACATAAAGCCTGCCCCCGTTGAAAATAAAAACGGAAAAAAGGTAGCAGTGATCGGTTCGGGCCCCGCAGGACTTACCTGTGCGGGAGAGCTTGCAAAGATGGGTTATGAGGTTACCATATTTGAGGCACTGCATGAGCCGGGCGGAGTGCTTATATACGGTATTCCCGAATTCCGTCTTCCCAAGCAGGATGTTGTCGCAAAGGAGATAGAGAATGTAAAGGCTCTTGGCGTAAAGATCGAGACGAATGTTATCGTAGGAAAGTCTGTGATGGTCGATGAGCTCCTCGAGGAATATGATGCCGTATTTATCGGTTCTGGCGCAGGACTTCCCAAATTCATGGGTATCGAAGGCGAGAATGCAAACGGCGTATATTCCGCAAACGAGTATCTCACAAGAAGCAATCTTATGAAGGCATTTGATGATGATTACGATACACCCATAAATCCCGGAAAGAAGGTGGCTGTTGTCGGCGGCGGAAACGTGGCAATGGATGCCGCAAGAACGGCACTGAGGCTTGGCGCGGATGTCACCATAGTCTACAGAAGATCCGAGGAAGAGCTTCCCGCAAGAGTGGAAGAGGTGCATCATGCCAAGGAAGAAGGAATTAAGTTTAATCTCTTAACCAACCCCACCAAGATACACGTTGATGAAAACGGATGGGTAAGCGGTATGACCTGTATCAGGATGGAGCTTGGAGAACCCGATGAATCAGGCAGGAGATCACCTGTTGAGATACCGGGATCTGAATTTGAGCTGGATGTGGATACAGTGATCATGTCACTCGGTACATCGCCGAATCCGCTCATCTCATCAACCACACAGGGTCTTGAGATAAATAAGAGAAAGTGTATCGTCGCCGAGGAACAATACGGACAGACCTCCAAGAAGGGCGTGTTTGCAGGAGGCGATGCCGTTACCGGAGCAGCAACCGTTATTCTTGCGATGGGTGCCGGCAAGGCGGCTGCAAAAGGAATAGACAACTACTTAAACGGAGAGGGATCCGATAACTGATAAGATGAAAGGGCACGGACTTATGTTTCGTGCCTTTTATCTATTTCTGCAAAAGCCATACATGAAGATAGATATAATCTGCGTCGGAAAGATAAAAGAAAAATATTACAGGGATGCTGTCAGCGAATACGAAAAGCGTCTCTTAAGATATGCCAGTCTGAACATACTTGAGGTGGCCGATGAAAAGACCGATGAGAAGGCTTCCGAAGGTGAGAAGGACAGGATCTTAAGTACCGAGGCTGACAGGATCCTTAAGTATATTAAAGAGGATGCGTATGTCATCACTCTTGAGATCGAAGGGAACGAATACTCTTCGACAGAGCTTGCGGATAAGATAAAGGCTCTTATGGTAAACGGTGTGAGTCACATCCAGTTTGTGATAGGAGGCTCCCTTGGGCTTCATAAAACGGTAACGGATAGAGGCGACATGCATCTAAGCTTTTCGAGATTCACATTCCCACACCAGTTAATGAGGGTGATACTGTCAGAGCAGATATACAGGGCAATGAAGATAAATGCCGGAGAACC